>JBAVQT010000487.1:0-4655 GCA_049694295.1 Candidatus Acidiferrales bacterium | reverse complement strand
TTTATTGCGCGTCCCGCTCAAGCCGGTGGGCGATGTCCTCACCGTGCGAAACATGCTGCCGGCCAAGGCCGTCGTGGCAATTCTCGTGGTCCTGGCAACGTGGATCGTTGCCCGCATGGAACGCCGTCCGCTCGCCGATTACGGCGCTCCCGCGCGCCAAGCTTTCGGTCTGCGTTTTTGGGAAGGTTTCGTATGGGGCTTCGCTCTACTATCCGCGATCCTGTTTTTTCTTCGCGCCACTGGCCATTTGAAAATCGACTCCGTGGCCTTCGCGGACTCCGCGATGTTCCGTTACGCCCTCGGTTGGGGCCTGGTGTTTCTCGCCGTAGGCATCAACGAAGAGTTCGCCTTTCGCGGCTATCTGCTCTTCGTTTTCTCCAGGCGCTTGCGTTTCTGGCCCGCCGCCATACTTCTCTCGCTAATGTTCGGCGTCGCCCATCTCTTCAATCCCGGTGAAACCGCCTTCGGCATCCTGCATGTCTTCCTGATTGGAATTATTCTCTGCTTCACCATCCGCCGCACCGGCACGCTCTGGTTCGCGGTGGGCTTCCATACCGCCTGGGATTGGGCCGAATCTTTTTTCTACGGCACGCCCGACAGCGGCTTTGTCAGCGTCGGCCACTATCTCAACACTTCCGTTCAAGGCCCCAGTTGGCTAACCGGCGGCTCCGACGGTCCCGAAGGCAGCATCGTGGCGGTTTTCGCCGTCCTTCTTTTCGCCCTTCTGATCCATCTGCGGTTCCCCAAAGCCATCTACCCAGACCGCCTCATCTAGCGCGTCTTCCGCGCTCCGCTCGCTGCGGCGCAACTCATGCAATTTCGTCGAAACGCAGCCATTTGTAAAACGCGATGGACACGATCCAGCTCGCCGCAAAAACTCCTATGATGAAATATCCCAGCGTGCCGAAGTTGTCGTTCAATTTTGCGACCGCGCCCCAAAAACTTCCCTGAAAATGGAAATGCCCGGAGAGCAAGCCGAGGCCTTCCACACCGCCCACCACCAGCGCAACGATCACCGACACCGAGGTAATCGTCATGTTGTAATAAAGCTTGCGAATCGGCTTTATGAACGCCCAGCCGTAAGCGCCCAGCATCAAGATGTTGTCCGTCGTGTCAATCAGCGACATCCCCGCCGCAAAAAGAATCGGAAACACCAGGATCGCCCAGAACGACAGCCCCTTAGATGCTTCCGCCGCCGAAATCCCCAACACGCCGATCTCGGTTGCAGTATCAAATCCCAGCCCAAACAAAAACCCCAGCGGATACATGTGCCAGCTGGTGGTGATCATCTTGAACATCGGACGGAACAGCTTCGACAAAAAGCCGCGATCGCCGAGCAGCATATCGAAATCCTCGTCCACGTAGGGCTCGCCCCTGCGAACCTTGACGAACGCCCGGTAGATCGACCGCAAGACGATCAAATTCACGATCGCAATCGCAAACAGGAAAAGCGCCGACACCATTGTGCCGATCACTCCGCCAACACTTCGAATTCCGTCGAAACGGTGTTGCAGCGCGATCGCCGTCCCGGCGATTGCCCCGGCGCCCAGCACCACCACGGTCGAGTGGCCCAGCGAAAACATAAAACCCACCGCGACCGGGCGTTTGCCCTCCTGCATCAGTTTCCGAGTGACGTTGTCAATCGCAGCGATGTGATCGGCATCCACGGCATGGCGCAATCCAAAGCTGTAGGCCAGCAGCGCCGTTCCCATCAGCACAGGGTAATGGCGGAAGGCGATGGCCGCCCAAATCCAGGCTCCCACGTTGAACGCGAGCAAAACGCCATATATCGCGATCACTCTCTCGCGAAGATTGCCCGCGCCGTCGTCAAGCAGACCGGCTAGTTTGAATCCCAGCGTCAATTGCCCCTCGGAAAAAAGCCTGCGTCGGAGAACTTTCACAAAGTGTGCGCGAAACTCTCGCTGCCGATGATCGCACTGCCATCCGCAGCCGACGCGGTACTTTCCGGAAAAATTTATTCGCCCGGTACGGCAAGACCGGCGGGAAACGCCGTGCTTGAACTTGTCTTCGCATGATGGCTCAGCGTCCACACATACGCCGCAACCGCTGACACCTGCTGGGACGTCAGTTGCGCTCCGCCCATCGGCGGCATCGCGCTGCGATATCTTTTGGGCTGCATCACGCCGTCAGTAATCGTCTTCAGGATTCCGGTAAAGCTTCCGTCGCTCCACATCCACTTCCCGTCCGTCAGATCGGGACCCAGAGGAGATCCCGTGCCGGCCATGCCGTGGCAACCCGTGCAGGTCCCTCCGCCCACTTCGCCGTGATAAATGCGATTGCCCAGCGCCACCATATCTTGTGTCACGCCTTCGGGAAGCGGAGGATTCTCGGCGGCTGCTGCGCCCGCATCCGGATGCGTGCCTTCCGGCGGCTTCGCTTCCTTCTTGACAATATTCCCCGCCGGAGCGGACAAGCTCGGGCACGCTGTGTGTTTCACGGCCTCGCTTCCGGCTCCCCCTCGGTAAACGATGCGGTAAATCCGTCCGCGAATATCGTCGGAGACATACAGCGCGCCATCCGGGCCCACCGCCAGCCCCGACGGGCGATGCGCAGCTCCGTCCGGCGATTTCTCCGCTCCCGCGAAACCGTCCGCAAATATTTCGCACCCGCCAGCCGCGTGGTTGCCGGCCAGCGGCTGAAACACCACGTTGTAGCCGCCCTGCGGATAGGGTGCGCGATTCCACGAGCCGTGAAACGCAATGAATACGCCGTTGCGGTAGTGAGCCGGAAATTCCTTCTTATCGTAGAGCACCATCGCGTTCGGCGCCCAATGCGCCGGAAATGCCGTTACCGGAGCAATTTTGTCCGCGCAGACGCCCACCTTATTCCCGCCGTCGCCGCCATACTCCGGCGCGAGCACCAGTTTCCGTTGCACCCCGTCGTAGTAGCACTCCGGCCAGCCGTAATCGCCGCCTGCCTTCAACAGCAGCAATTCTTCCGCCGGCAGCGTGGCCTCCTGCTCGGGCTTGTAGAGTTTCGGCCAATTCGTGGACAGCTGATCGCGCCCGTGTTGAGTCACGAATATCCGGTCGCCCGTCGCGGTGATCCCAAATCCTTCGGCGTTACGAATTCCGGTCGCGTAGCGTTCGGCCGGCGAAAATTTTTGGTCCGTCTTATTCGCGTCAAACCGCCATATCCCGCCGCGCGTTTCCAGTTCCATGCACGGAACCGCGCCCGGCGATTCCAGGGTCCGATTTTTCAGCTGGCAGGTGTTGGTCGCCGTACCCATGTCAACGAACATGGCTCCTTCGGAGTTGATGATAAATGGATGCATCGGATGATCGCCGCCCAGCGGCAATCCAGAAACGATCGTCTCGCCCGGATCTCGCGCCACGATCGATCCGGCCCGCAGCGAATAACGCACGATTCGATCGTTGCTCTCGGCGTAAATCGAACCCTTATACAACCCGATGCCCGTGCCGCCCGCCCCGCCACTCTGCACGGTTTCTCCAAACCGTTCGTTCACGTCCGCTTTTCCCGTGCCCGTTTTATCTTGCAGCGCCACCAGAAAACCGCCCGCATGCGGCTTGTCGTTGCCGTAATAATCGCCGGACCACGTGTTGACGTAAACCACTCCGTCCGGCGCCACCACCAGATGGCGCGCGTGACCGATGCCGTCGGCAAAAATCGTGGCGCAAAATCCCGCCGGTAATTTCAATCCGCTGTCATCGCTCGGGCAGGCTTCGCTCGTAGCGCCCGCGCCATGGCTCGAGTGGGCTTGAGCCAGCGCCGACGAATTACCCAAGCACATGGCGCCCAGCAAGCCGGCAGCGGACAACAAAATTCTACTCAGCGCAGATACTTGCATCGAATCCTCCGAAGGCAGACTCCAGAAAATAAAAACGCGACAACCGAAAAACTATACCACAGCAATTCCAACCCATCGGACCGCCCCGGCGGTTTTCCGCTTCGCGCAAGCCGCCACTCGGTCTAAGATCGTGCTTCACTGTGTGGCGAATGCAATTCCAGCCATGCGCCGGAGCTCAGGAGTGAATTCAGAATCCTCGAAACCCTTGAACGTCGCGCTGATAGGATTCGGCATGGCCGGACAGGTCTTTCACGCGCCGCTGATTTCCAACGTCAAGGGCCTGCGGCTCTCGCACGTAGTCTCCCGCGATCCCGCGAAAGTTCTGAAGGTTTGGCCTTCCACCACCGTTATCGCCTCGCCCGACGAAGTATTTTCAAACCCCGCCGTGGATCTGATCGCCATCGCCACGCCCAACAACACGCATATGGACCTCGCCAGCCGCGCTCTCTCCGCCGGCAAGCACGTGGTCGTCGACAAACCATTCACGAACACGGTCGCCGAAGCCGTCCAATTGTTGAACCAGGCGGCAGCAGCCAAGCGCGTCATCTCCGTGTTTCAAGACCGCCGCTGGGACGGCGATTTCCTCACCCTCCGCCGCCTGCTGCAAGATGGTGCACTCGGCGACGTCACGCATTTCGAATCGCATTACGATCGCTACCGCCCGGACGTTCGCCAGCGCTGGCGAGAAACGCCCGGCCCCGGCAGCGGCATCTGGTTTGACCTTGGTCCCCACCTCGTGGACCAAGCCTTGCAACTTTTCGGCTTCCCGGAAGCCATCTACGCTGACCTCGCCGCGCAGCGCGCCGGCGGCGCCACCGTGGATTAT
>JBAVQT010000486.1:0-6844 GCA_049694295.1 Candidatus Acidiferrales bacterium | reverse complement strand
GCGTACTATGGAGGTGTAGTCCGCTACTCGAGCCAGAACCTTGCAGCTAAGGCAGCCATGACGAAATCCGCTTACTGCTTGTTCGAGACGCCGCTGGGTCTGTGCGGAATTGGGTGGAACGACCAAGGTTACCCGGGTCCCGCGGTTTCAGTGACCGCGTTTCAGCTTCCCGAGGCTAACGCCGCGGAGACCCAAGCTAGAATCTCCCGGAAATGCGGCGCGCGGAATTCTAGCGCGCCTCCGCAGCAAATTGGCGAGATCATCCGGCGAGTGCGCCAGCATCTGGAAGGGGCGGCTCAAGATTTTCACGATGTCATCGTCGAGCTCGGTGCCGTCGGCGAGTTTGCGGCGCGCGTCTACGAAGCAGCGCGAGAAATCCCGGCGGGTCGGACTGCGACATACGGCGAACTGGCCCGCGCGCTTGGGCAGCCCGGATCGGCGCGCGCCGTGGGTCAAGCGCTGGGCAAGAATCCAATCCCGCTCATTATTCCGTGCCATCGCGTGCTGGCTACCGGAGGCAAGCCCGGTGGATTTTCCGCCTACGGCGGACGCGCGACCAAGGCGAAAATGCTGGCGATCGAAGGCGCAAAACCTTCGGCGGGTGAAATTCCTCATAACCAGCCTTCGTCGCTCTATCTTTGGAGTTCGATGGAGTCGGAAGAAAGTCCTGCGGCACGGAAGTAACGCGATATTTAGATCGTCTTGTCCTTCGAATAGCAGAGTTTTTCCAAATTACATTCCAGACATTTCGGCTTGCGTGCATTGCAGACGCGCCGGCCATGCCAGATCAGCTGGTGCGAAAACAGAATCCAGCGGTCCCGCGGAATCACGGCCATCAAATCCTGTTCGATTTTCTTGGGGTCGGTGTTTTTCGTGAGATCGAGGCGCTCGGAAAGCCGCTGTACGTGAGTGTCCACGACGACTCCGGCCGGAATGCCAAAGGCTGAGCCCAGCACGACGTTAGCGGTTTTTCGGGCGACTCCGTGAAGCGTGAGCAGCGCATCCATCGTTTTCGGCACATCGCCGCCGAACTCTTCGACGATTTTCCTGCTCGCGCCCATGATGGATTTCGTCTTGTTGCGAAAGAAACCAGTGGGACGGATTTCCTGTTCGAGCTCGGAGGGATTGGCATAGGCAAAATCTTTCGGCGAACGATACTTCTGGTAAAGCGTCGCGGTCACCTGGTTGACGCGCACGTCCGTGCACTGCGCCGAAAGGATGGTGGAAATGAGAAGCTGAAACGGATTTTCGTGGCCGAGCTCGCAAACGGCGTCCGGATAGGCCTCGTCGAGTCCCTGTAAGATGGCGCGAACGCGAGCCGGATCGGTTCCGCGGCCTCCGCGTGCGTTGTTCTTGGCGCGAGCCCGTCCGGAGAATTTGCGGGACCGGGCCGGCGATTTTGCGGCGGCATTCTTTCGTTGTCGTTTTTTTGCTTTTTTCTTCGGCATGACCACGAAACTATAGCATACGGCCGCCGCTACAATTTCACCGTACTCTCTCTACACGGCAAAAAAGAGGCTGTGCGCCAGTGGCCATTCCGAGTCGAGCCACTGCTCCTCGCAACCATAGCCCGTCCGCGCACCCATGACGATCACTTCCTGCGGATCGTACTTATGGGAGCTTTCCGTCCAGATCGTCTCTCCCTCGCGGATCTGGAAACGGATCCCGGCGCTGGCAATCGAGATGCGCTGCCAGCAGCGCGAGCGCAGGTGCATCTCGACGCGGCGCTCGGCAGCGTCCCAGCGGGCCACGTGGTCAAACTGCGCGATATCGAAATCGCCACCAAGCTCGCGGTTGATTCGCGCCAGCAGATTCTTGTTGAAAGCGGCGGTGACGCCGGCGGGATCGTCGTAAGCGAGCAGCAATTGTTCGACGGGTTTTACGAGATCGGTGGCCAGCAGCAGCGCATCGCCCTCGCGCATCGCCGAGCGAACTTCGCGAAGAAATTGTTCGCCGGCAGGCCGGTCGAAATTCCCGATGGTGCTGCCCAGAAAAAGGATCAGCAGGTTTTCGCCTTCGCGGCGGCGAGACGCCACTTCTCGAAGCCCCTCGATATACGCGCGCTCGAAGCCGACGATGCTGACTTCATCGATGTGGCCCAGTTCGCGGCTGCAGCGATCGAGCGCGCTGCGGGAAATATCGATCGGATAATAGTTGACCCGCTGGCGGCGCGACAGCGACTCGAGCAGCCAGCGCGTTTTTTGGCCGCTGCCGCTGCCGAGTTCCGCGACGATCACCCGGCGTGGCAGCCGCGCGACGATTTCCGCGGAATGGCGCGTCAGCAAGCGCATGCCGGCGCGGCTGAGCCCGTATTCCGGCAGCAGGCAGATGACGTCGAAGAGCGCCGAACCAACGTCGTCATACAGGTATTTCGAGGGCAATTCTTTTTGCCCGGGTTGCGAAAGTCCCAGTGCGACGTCGGAAGCGAATTCCGGTATCGCGGGAGTTTCCGCGTTGCGCGGCGACATTCGCGGTGCAGTTGCCATGGCTTAATCCTCCACGCAGCGGAAGGTGGCGTACACGTAAGGATAGTGCGGCTGAAACCAGTTTCGGAACGAGCGGCGCAGCATGCAGACATCGGTGCGCGGCGACCCGCCCTTCATCACGAAATGCTTGCCGTCGAAAAAGTTCGCGGAGTAGCCGGGATAAAACGGAAATGGCTTGAAACCGGGCAGCGGCGCGAATGGCGTCGAGGTCCATTCCCATCCATTGCCGAGCAGATCCATCGCGCCGAAAGCGCTCGCGCCCGCCGGATGAGCGTCCACGGCGGTGGGATCCCATCGCGCATGATGAAAATTACCGCGCGTACGGTCGGGCGCGGAGCCGCCCCATGGATAGCGGCGTTCGGCGCCTTGCGGCGTGGCGTACGCGGCGCGATGCCACTGCGCTTCGGTGGGAAGTTTCTTGTTAGCCCATCGCGCGAACGCGGAGGCTTCGGCGTGGCTGACGTACACGGGCGCGGAGAGCGGCAGCGGGATCGCCGCAAACATCGAACGGTATTGCCAATCGGCGGCGCGAGAGGCAATCGGCGAGTGCGAGAGCGGAATCCAGAAGTGCGGATGATCGAGGGACTGCGAGCGGCGCCATTCCCAATCTTCGGCAGACCAGCAGCGTTCGTCCTGGTAGCCGCCCGACTGCACGAACTTCAAAAACTCGCCGTTGGTAGTCGGAAACGCATCCACTGTGAAATCCGGCACGGGCGCTTCCAGCGCCTTAAACTCGTTATCCCAGCCGAACGAATCCGAATGCGGACGCGATTGGCCAATCGTTGCCAGCCCCGCCGGAATCGAGATCGCTCGCTGCGCCGGCGCGTGCCCCAGCGGCGCGGGCTGCACCCGCTGCGGCAGCTTTTTTTCGAAGGGAAGATTGTGAAGCAGGTAGGACAGTGTTTCCGCGTGCATCAGGCGATGCTCGATGGCGACGTTGAGCAACGTGCTGTCCAGATCATGGTGCTTATCTCGCTGCGCGCACAGAGCGCGATCCAGGTCCGCGCGCGCAGCAAGCACGTAAGCTCGCACCTGAGCCACACTTGGCCAGTCGCCGGCCGTATCGGACGGAAGCCCGCCGTCCACCGGGTCGATTCCAAACGCGAATAATTTATCGAGCGAGACATCGCGGCTTTGCAGACCGAGCGGTCCGCCCAGCAGATTCCGATCGAAGGCCTCGACATGCCCGAGATAGAAAATCAGGCGGTGTCGCTCGGCGACCGCGCGTTCGTAGAATGATTCCGGCCGGAGCAGCTCAAACAGCGCATCGGTGCGGGCGCGCGCTTCCTCCATCCGCGAGAAAAGTGTTCCGGGAGCAGCAAGAGTTGCTTGAGGAGTTGCCATGGACACCTCCAGGAGGCGGGGTAGCCTTTTTACCCCTCCCTGAGGGCTGGGGCAAGAAAAATTGTCACCTTCCCTTAGACGCTGCCGAGGCGCCGGAAGACGCAGAAAATCGAAGCGGAAAACTGTCGATGTTGGCGTGCGGGGGCGGACGGAGTGCGTGCCCGCCGCAGATTACAATTCGTTAAAAGGTTGAGTCGGACTTGGTCACGAGTCGAGCGAGAAATCCGGCGAGGCCAGCAGATCCAGCATTTTGCGGAAGGCTTTGCCGCGATGGCTGAAGCTCGATTTGTCCTCACGGGAGAGCTCCGCAAATGTGCAGCTACGCTGCGGGAGGTAGAAAATTGGATCGTAGCCGAAACCTCCCGCGCCCCGCGGCTCCAGCGCGATTTCGCCATCGGCGCGATCGGAGACGACCGCGAGCACTCGGCCGCGCCGCGCGATAGCCACGACGCACACAAAGTAGGCCTGCCGTGCATCGCCACGTAGTTCCGCCGCGGCGCCTAAAAGTTTGTTGATGCGATCTCGATCGGAAGCGCCCGGTCCGGCGTAGCGCGCGGAATAGACGCCCGGCGCGCCGCCGAGCGCGGGAACCACCAGCCCGGAATCGTCGGCCAAAACTTTTTCATCCGCGAAGCGGCCGAAATGCAGCGCTTTGCCCGCGGCATTTTCCGCAAACGTCGGGGCCGATTCATCGAACGCGGGAATTTCGGAAAAATTCGGCAGTAGATCGAGTTCGAGCGGCGCGCCGCCCGCGAGTTCGAGATATTCGCGGCGCTTGCCGGAATTGGACGAAGCGAGCAGCAGACGGAGAGGTGAAGGCATGGTGCCCGCTTTAGCGCGCGCGTCCGGTGAAATTGACGTGCAGCAATTCCTGCTGAATTTCTTTCAGCTCGCGAATCCCGCTGGCAGCCAGCTCAAGCAAGCGCGAAAGTTCGTCTTGCGTGTAGGGCCGGCCCTCGGCCGAGGCCTGCACTTCGACGAACTGGCCGCTGCCCGTCATTACCACGTTCATGTCCACCTGCGCGCGGGAATCCTCTTCGTAGGCGAGATCGAGCAAGAGTGCGTCATCCACAATGCCGACGCTGGTGGCGGCGAGCGAATCCCTGAGCGGCAGCGTGCGCAGCATTCCCGCGGCCACCATGCGATGCAAGGCCAGCGTGAGCGCGACGAACGCTCCCGTGACGGAAGCGGTGCGCGTGCCGCCGTCGGCCTGAATCACGTCGCAATCGAGCCAAACGGTGCGATCGCCTAGAGCTTTCAGATCGGTGACGGCGCGCAGCGTGCGGCCGATCATGCGCTGAATTTCGAGCGTGCGGCCGGACTGCTTTCCGCGCGCGGCTTCGCGCGGAGTGCGATCTTCGGTGGAGCGCGGCAACATGCCGTACTCGCCGGTCACCCAGCCTTTGCCCGTGCCTTTGAGAAACGACGGCACGCCGTCCTCGACCGTAGCCGTGACGATTACGCGCGTTTGCCCGGTCTCAATGAGCACGCTGCCTTCGGCGCTGGTGATGAAGTCAGGCGTGATTTTTACCGGGCGCAGATCGTCCGGCGCGCGTCCATCGGCTCGCAAGAAAGCCTCCTTGAGGGTGCTGGGCAAGACCGCGAAAAAACAGTGGTTTGCGGATTTTCAGTTTGACGATTGCCGCGGAGCGTGTCAACAGCGGCGGGCCAGGCGATCATCGCGTCGCAGCCTTCGGTGCAGCCGGGATGGACTGCGAATTCAGGGCGAAAAATCCGGTCAAGTCCACGTGGCCGGCGAGCGTGTCCACTTCCTGGCCGTGAATCAGGATTTTCAGGCGCTTGAGCGCAGGCACATTGGCTTCCAGCGTGCGCGCGATCGAGTTCACGGCCAGGGACTCGCTCAGAATGCCGGAGGGAACCTCGGTTTCGAGCGCGTCGGAAAAGTCGGCAATGGCCGTGCCATCGGAAAGAATGTAAAAGCCCAGCAGCGCCGTGTCTGTCGGCAGCGTTCGCTGCTCGGGATCGGGCGGCTCGGTGATCAGTTCCTGCAGCACTTGCCTCGAGCGCTGCACGGGATCCGCGGATAGCGGCAGATCCACTTCCACCGGCGCGACTCGATCCGGTCCGGCAGCCCAAAATATTTTGGCGTGGACCATCACATCCGTGGGGGTAGAGATCGGCGGCGCCAACAGATCGCGGCGAGCCTGCTCTTCGACGGCGGGCGGCTTGGCCAGGCGCTGTATCCTGCGATGCAGACTGCCGAGGCTGACCAGTCCGATGAGCACGGCAACGCCGAGAACGATCAACACGATTTTCAGATTCCGCGGCATTATTTGCCCCCCGCCGCGCCGGCCGGGCGCATGGCTTGGACGCCGTGAGCGATTGCCGCCGCCAAGGCAGGTGCTAAAGCCGTCAATGTCGCCGGGTCGTCGACCGATACGCTGGAGACTTCCACCGCGACGGCCGGCTCAGCGATGGAGCGGAGATCGCGAACAGCTGCTGACGTCGATGCGGCGGGAGAGCCGACCAGGCGTCGTGCAAATTCCAATTGAATCTGGTCGGCAAAGCGGTGGCTGGCATCGATGTGCGACTGCTGCGCTTCATTCCATGGCACCAGGCTGCTTGCGGCTAGCGGGGGCCCGAGCTTCTTGGAAGCGGAATCGCTCGCAGTCGATGTAGCGGGCGCCGGCGGATTGCCCCGCTGATAGTAATAGGCGCGCGCGGTGCCGGGTGTGCCGGTGGAAGAGACATGAAAGCTAACAAAAAGCGCGTCGCGATAGGCGTTGGCGATGGCCGCGCGATCGTCGTAGGACGGGTTGGAATCGTCGCTACGCGTCAATATCACGTGGTACCCCTCGCGGGTCAATTCTAGGCGGGTGGATTGCGCGAACTGCAGCACCAGATCTTTTTCGACCGCGCCATCTGCTCCTCGCGCGCCGGTGTCCGTGCCGCCGTGGGCTGCGTCGAGAATCACCACCGGCCCCAGGTGAATGGCAGCAGGCGGAGTGACAGGCGGCGGTGCGGTTTGCTGAGCGCCGCCAGCGGCTGAGGGC
>JBAVQT010000485.1:0-1515 GCA_049694295.1 Candidatus Acidiferrales bacterium | reverse complement strand
CTACGGATGGGTGGATCAGAGCGTCGGCACTGTGCGCATCCCGATCGATCGCGCCATGGATGTCCTGATTGACCGTGGCTTGCCCACGCGCTCGGCCGCGGAGATTTCCGCCGCAGCCGCTGCCTCCGAGCTGCCGGCCGATCTCTCCGCCGTGCCGGCAACGCACGGCGTGCAAGGGCAATGCGCCTACACGATCGAGGATTTGCCCAAGGAAAATACGTCCGCGAAGGAATAGATTTTGCAATATCGAAGGGTCGCACAATGAAAGGCCGTCTCGGAATGCGAGTATCTGCAGCGCACAATTCGCCGAAGCCCGACGTCGCCACGTCGTTGCTTGCTTCCGTCGCGCTCGCCTGCGCGCTCTTCCTCTGCGCCGCCCCGACCCGCGCCCAGTTTCAGGACCCCACCCAAAATATTGGAGTCCGTCCCGAACTCTTGAAGGAAGTCGGAATTGACCAGAAGCTCGGCAGCCAGGTCCCTCTCGGCCTTTCCTTCCACGACGAAAAGGGCAACGTCGTCCAACTCAATCAATATTTCGGACACGGAAAACCCGTCGTGCTCTCGCTCGTTTATTTCACCTGCCCGATGCTTTGCACCCAGGTGGAAAACGGCCTGCTCAACAGCCTGAAACTCCAGTCGCTCGATGTCGGCAAAGATTTCGAAGTCCTCACCGTCAGCATCGATCCCTCGGACAAACCCGGCATGGCTAAGGTTAAATCTGAACTCTATACCGGCATCTACGGCCGCCCGGGCGCGGCGGATGGCTGGCACTTCCTCACCGGCGATCAGCCGCAAATCAAGCAGCTCGCCGATTCCGTCGGCTTCCGTTACGCCTACGATCCTGATTCCAAGCAATACGCGCACGCCAGCGCGATCATGGTTCTCACGCCCGATGGCCGCGTTTCGCGTTATCTCTACGGCATCGAATATCCTTCGCGCGATATGCGTCTAGCGCTGATAGACGCATCCGGGGACAAGATCAGCGGTCCGGAGGATGCCCTGCTGCTTTTTTGCTACCACTACGATCCGCACGCCGGCAGGTACGGCGTGGCGATCTCGCGCCTCTTGAAAGCGGGCGGCGCGCTCACGGTTTTGTTGATTGCTTTGGGTGTGTTTTTCTTGGCCCGCAGCGAGCATTATGCGTTGCCGGACGGCAAATAGTAATTCAGGCTCGGCCGCCGGTCGCATCTGTTCCGCCGCCGGCCTGCGAAGGGATTTGACATTACGATCATGACGGGTCTCGTTCAATCCGGAATCGGTCTGCTGGCGACTTTTACGCCGGACTTGCGTCCGCCGGTGGCTTCTACCATCGCTCAAGGGGTGGACAATCTCTATTTTGCGCTGACCGCAATCACGCTTTTTTTCACCGTCCTCATTTTCGTGGTCATTTTCTATTTCATGATCCGCTACCGCAGGCGCTCGCCTGACGAGGTGCCGCCCCCTGAAACCGACGATAATTTGCCCCTCGAAATCGCCTGGACCGTGATTCCCATGGGCATCTGCGCCGTGCTGTTC
>JBAVQT010000484.1:0-4375 GCA_049694295.1 Candidatus Acidiferrales bacterium | reverse complement strand
CGGAGCTGGAGCGGACCATCATTGCCGGACTTCCCGGCGCGGAAGGATCGTACGATCGTGAATCGTTTCGCCGAGCGATCGCCGAGTACGATGGCCTGGCGCCCGCGGACCTGCAGCGGAATCTTTTCGAATTCCTGCGCGAAGTGGCGCCGGTGGCCGAGGATTTTGGGGTGCGCATGGCGATTCATCCGGACGATCCGCCGTGGCCGCTTTTCGGATTGCCGCGCGTGGTTTCCACGGCGGCGGACGCCCGGGCTTTGCTGGCGGCGGTGGATCGCCCGGCGAACGGACTTACCTTTTGCGTGGGATCGTACGGCGCGCGAGGCGACAACGACCTGGTGGGTATGGCTCGCGAGTTTGGGCCGCGGATTCATTTCGCGCATCTTCGACAGGTGCGACGCGAAAGCGATTCCGATGCGGATCGTTTTCCAGCGGAAGCGGGGAACACGTTTCACGAAGCGGCGCATCTCGAGGGCAGCTCCGACATGATCGGCGTGATTCGCGCGCTGCTGGAGGAAGAAAAGCGACGACGCGATTCGGCGGACGGCGACGGAGGGGCGCAGGAGATTCCCATGCGCCCGGATCACGGCCATTTGCTCGCGGACGACATCCACAAAAAAACGAATCCCGGATATTCTTTTGTCGGCAGGTTGAAGGGCCTGGCGGAACTGCGTGGGGCCATCGCCGGGCTGCGCTACGCGATTCCCGATCTTGCAGCTCGGGATGCGGCGCCGATGGAGCGCGGGCAACTGCGACCACAACCCCGCCGCCGGAACCCGGCGCCGAAAAAGAAAGGCCGCTCATGATCGAACAAGAGTTTAAAGGCAAGGTCGCGATCGTTACGGGCACTTCGGGCATTGGCCGCGCCATTGCGATTCGCTTCGCTTCGGCCGGCGCGCAGGTGGTGAGCTGCGGGATTGACGCGGCGGCCAACGAAACTTTGGCGCGCGATGCGAAGGCCGAGAATCTTGCGCTCGAAGTTCGCCGATGCGATGTTTCCGCGCCCGCTGAGGTGAAGTCGGCCGTGGAGTTTGCCGTCGAGCGGCACGGCGGGCTCGATATTATTGCCAATGCAGCGGCGATTCATCCATTTGGCACAGCGGTGGAGACGGATTTCGAAACGTGGAATCACTGCTTTGGCGTCAACGTTGGGAGCATTTTTCTGTTCGCGCATTTCGGGATTTCGGAGCTGAAGAAACGCGGAGGGGGCGCGATCCTGAACGTATCGTCGGTGCAGGCGACGGCGTGCCAGACGGGCGTGGCGGCCTATGCCGCCACGAAAGGCGCGATCAATAGCTTTACGCGGGCGCTGGCGCTGGATCACGCGGGCGACAAGATTCGAGTCAACTCGATCAGCCCGGGTTCGGTGCGGACGCCAATGCTGGCGCGATCGGCCGCGCATTTTTCGCCGGGAGGAGACGTGGAAGAAACTTTTCGGCGCTTCGGCGCAGCGCACCCGCTGGGCCGCATCGGCACGCCCGAGGAAGTGGCGGAACTGGCGGCGTTTCTCGCGTCGGACCGAGCGGCATTTTGCACCGGCGGAGATTATCTGGTGGACGGCGGGCTGCTGGCCGGGATCGGAGTGCGTTGAGATGCGCGCTATGGCCAGGGCAGCGAATTGAACTCCTCTCCGGTGTGCGTGGCGCCTGCGGGCGATCGCTGCGGCGAAGGAGCGGTGTGGCACGCGGCTCATGACGCGGTCTACTGGACGGACATCAATCGCTTCCTCATTCATCGGTATTCGCTGGCGGATCAATCGGTGCGCACGTGGATTTTCGACGAGCCAGTGACTTCGCTGGCGCTTACCGATCGCGACGACGCGCTCGCGGTGGTTCTCGGATCGGGCGTTATTTTGTGGGAGCCGGCGAGCGACGCGCGGCATCCGCCGCTCTTTCACCTGGATGGCTGGCCGCGCGTGCGCCTGAACGACGGCCGAGCGGACCCGCGCGGTTCGCTGTGGGTGGGATCGATGCGCAACAACGTGAATGCCGACGGTTCGTCCGGCGAAGCGGGCGGCACGGATGGAATTCTCGCGCGGCTGGACCCTGGCGGGGGCAGTTCGATTTGGCGTCGCGAAATCGGCATCTCGAACACCGTGGCGTGGAGTCCGGATCGGCGGCGATTTTATTTCGGAGATACGCTCGCCAATGTGATCTGGGCGCATGATTACGATGAATCGACCGGAGCGATTTCGAATCAGCGGCCATTTTTCGAGAATTTCGGGCGTGGCTTGCCTGACGGCTCTTGCGTGGACTCGGCCGGGTATTTGTGGAACTGCCGATTTTATGGAGGTTGCATCGTGCGCGTTGCGCCGGACGGCGAGGTGGATTGCGTGGTGGAGATGCCGGTGAAAAACATCACCACGTGCGCTTTCGGCGGCCACGATCTGCGGACACTCTTCATCACCACGGCGTCTCTCGAGGCTCCGGCATCGGACCGGCTGGCCGGATCACTTTTTGCGATGGAGACGACGGTGGCCGGGCAGCCCGAGAACCGGTTTCGCGTTTTTTCGGGCGCGCCGTAGCGCCCGCAGTTTCTGCAGGCGCGGGTGGCGTTCGGGCGGAGGTGCGCCAGCCAAAATGTCCGGCCCGCTGCGCTTGGCGCGGCGTTCTGGAAGCGCGGTTTTCCGGTAAACTTCCGGTGTGGACTCTGGCGCGCGAAACTAACGCGACCGGCCTTGTGGACGCCTCGCTCGCGGAGCGGTATCGGGCGGCGCAGCACGATCGGGCGTCACACAGAGATTACGCGAAGGGAACATTGGCTATGGCGATCGCACAAGAGGAAAAAGCAAAACGGTTCGAGGCGCTTCACGCGCGTGCGGGAAGTTTCGTGATT
The DNA here is from genome assembly GCA_049694295.1 of Candidatus Acidiferrales bacterium. Lineage (GTDB taxonomy): Bacteria > Acidobacteriota > Terriglobia > Acidiferrales > UBA7541 > Palsa-295. The sequence goes on along the minus strand of JBAVQT010000484.1, from coordinate 1,540 downwards.
CCCAATCCGTGGGATGCGGGTAGCGCGCGGATACTGCAATCGCTGGGATTCGAGGCGCTGGCTACGACCAGCGGAGGGCTCGCGTTTGCGCTGGGGCGCAGCGACGGATTTCGCGCGGTGTCGCGCGAAGAAGCGCTCGACAATGCGCGCTCGATCGTGAATGCGACGGATCTGCCGGTTTCGGCGGACCTGGAAAATGGATACGGCGACGCTCCCGAAAAAGCCGCCGAGACGATTCGGCTGGCCGCCGAAACCGGGCTGGTGGGAGGCTCGATCGAAGATGCCACGGGCGATTCGGCCAAACCGATTTACGATTTTGCGCTGGCCGTGGAGCGAATCGCGGCCGCGGTGGCTGCGGTGCGCGCGCTGCCATTTCCTTTCATGCTGGTGGCGCGCGCCGAAAATTATCTGCATGACCGTCCCGATCTGGATGACACGATTCGTCGATTGCAAGCGTTTGAGGCGGCCGGCGCGAACGTGCTCTACGCGCCCGGGCTGGGCCGCGCCGAAGATATCCGCGCGGTGTGCTCCGCGGTGAAAAAGCCCGTGAACGTGCTGGCGGGCGGAGGGCAGAAACCGATGAGCGTGGCGGAAATCGCGGCGCTGGGCGCTCGCAGAATCAGCGTGGGGTCGGCGCTGAGCCGCGCGGCGTTCGGCGGATTTGCGCGGGCGGCGAAGGAAATTCGCGAGAAGGGCACTTTTGGGTTTGCGAGCGAAGCTACGCCCTATGAGGAACTGAATTCTTTTTTTGCGAAGTGCTAACGCCGAGGCTGCGATTCCGGGGTTAGCGGCTGGCGTTGGTGCACGGAAATCCGCTGCCAGGCCGCGACTATGGCGATGGCCGCGAGCAACATGAGGATGGGGTCGATCGGATGCCGGTAACGCAGCAGCGATTGGGATAAATAAAACGGCCAGGGAAAAATCAGCGGAAACACGGTCACTGGAAACGCGAATTCGCTGCGCCGCCACCATAGCACCACAATTCCCACCAGCGTTCCGATCGCTGCAAGAAAATTCGCGACGAATACGGTGCGAATCAGTAGTGAGTTCGTGGCGCGAAAATCGCGCCAGGGCGTGGGCGTGGCGAGCCAGGTGCCCACGAAGCGTTCCCAGGATGTTCGCGCCACGCGCGCCGGATTGGCTTCCATCCAGGTTATGGCTTCGTGTTTTTTTTCGGCCATGTAGGCGATCTCGCCCATTGCGACGTATTTCTTGCGTTCCTTGGAATTGTCGATGGGATGCAAATATCCGGGAAACGCATCTTTATACGCGTCGTTATTTCCCAGCCAGAGTTGCAAGCCCAGCACGCTGCGAAACGGCACGAAACTATCGAACTCGATGAAGTTGCGCGCGGTCCAGGGCACGCAGCAAAGCGCCACAATCGCCGCGGAGATCGCGGCCCGGCCCAGCCATTTCTCAGCGCGGCGATGCGCGCGCCAGGCCGCCCAGCCGAGAAGCAGCGGCAGCAGCGATGCAAGCGTGGGATTGGTCATCAGCGTGAGGCCCCACAGCAGCCCGTACAAAATCCAATCGCGGACGC
>JBAVQT010000483.1:0-5095 GCA_049694295.1 Candidatus Acidiferrales bacterium | reverse complement strand
GGCTCCGCCGCCTGCCGCGCCGTCGGTGGGGTCTGCGACCACGGGGCCTGTGTCCGGCGCGCCCGGGTCGGCCCAAAATAATTATTCCGGCAGCGTGCCGAGCAAGCTGGTGTCCGGCGTGCTGCCGGTTTCTCTTTCCGAGGCTATCGACCGCGGACTGAAGCAAAATCTGGGACTGCTGCTGGCGAGCGAGGATGTGAAGTATGCACGCGGTTTGCGCTGGAAGGAATTGAGCGCGCTGCTGCCGAATGTTTCCGCGACGCCGTACGTGAACGTTTCGCAGATCGATCTGGCGGAATACGGGTTTCACTTTGCAGGCGTCCCGTCGGTGATCGGACCATTTTCGTACTTCGACGCGCGCGCGAATTTCAGCCAATCGCTTTTCGACTGGCACTCGGTGGAGCGGTGGCGCGCCGCGAATGAGAGCCTGAAGTCGGCGCAGTACACGGCCAAGGACGCGCGGGACCTGGTGGTGCTGGCGGTCGGCTATACATATTTGCAAGCTATTGCCGACGAAGCGCGTATCGATACCGCAGACGCGCAGGTGAAATCGGCGCAGGCGCTGTACGATCAAGCTGCTGATCAGGTGAAAGCCGGGACGTCGCCGGCGATCGATGCGTTGCGCGCGCAGGTGGAGCTGAAAACCCGGCAGCAACAACTAATTCAGGCGCGGAACGATTTCGCGATTCAGAAACTGACGGTGGCTCGGGTGATCGGCCTCGCTCCGGGCCAGGAGTTCGAACTGACCGACAAATCTCCCTACGCGCCGTTCGCAGCGCTTTCGGTGAACGAAGCATTGCAGCGGGCTTACTCGACGCGGCAGGATTTTCAAGCGGCACTGGCGGATGTGCGCGCCGCGGAATATTCGCGCAAGGCGGCTTTTGCCGAGCATTACCCCACGCTCACGTTTGGCGGGGACTACGGTTTCGCGGGGCAGCATCCGAGCACGAATTCGCACGGGGTGTTCGATGCGCGCGGCACGCTGACCATTCCGATTTTCGCGGGCAACCGCACGCACGCCGACGTGCTGGAAGCCGACGCACAATTGCAACAAAGCCGCGACCGGCTCGAAAATGTTCGCGCGCAGATCGACACCGACGTACGGACCGCGCTGCTGAATCTGGAATCTTCGTCCGAGCAGGTGACGGTGGCCCAGGACAACGTCAAGCTCGCGGATCAGGCGCTGACGCAGTCGCGCGATCGCTTCGTGGCCGGCGTCACGGATACGGTGGAAGTGGTGCAAGCGGAAGAAGCGGTGGCCAGCGCCAACGAGAGTTACATCTCGAGCCTTTACTCGTACAACTACGCCAAGATCTCGCTGGCGCGCGCCATGGGCGTCGCCGATCAGACCGTGCGCGAATACTTCAAAGAAGGACGATAACGAGATGGCACAGCCCAACGAAACCGGCTCGACTCCGACCCCGGCGGCAGACAAGCCGGCGGCTACCGAAACGCATTCGCCGGCATCGCCGCCTCCCGCTCCGCGGAGCTTCCTAAGCTCGCGGCCGGAGGCGCGCATTTTTATCATCATTGCGGTGATCGTGCTGCTGGTGGGGGGGCTTTTCGCGTATCGCTATTTTTCGAGCTACGAATCGACCGACGACGCGGAGGTGGATGGGCATCTGATGCCGCTGAGCGCGCGGATTTCGGGTTACGTCGTGAAGGTGAATGTCGACGACAACCAATACGTGACTGCCGGCACGGTGCTGGTGGAAATCGATCCGAAGGATTATCAAGTGATGGTCGACAAGGCGCAGGCGGATCTGGTTGACGCCGAGGCGAATGCCCGGTCGCTGAACATCAATATTCCAATCACGTCGGTGAACACGAATTCGCAAGTGTCGTCTTCGGAAGCGGACGTGGACAGCGCACAGGCTGGAATTTCCAACGCGCAGCAGCAATACGACGCGGCGAAGGCACAACTTGCGGCGGCTCAAGCGAACGACGTGAAGGCGCAGAACGACGTGGGGCGATACAAGCAACTGGTGGACAAACAGGAAGTGTCGCAGCAGATGTACGACCAGGCAGTGGCGGCTGCGAAATCCAGCACCGCGAGCGTGGCGCAGACCGAAGCTTCGGCTGCTGCCGCTGCGGCGCAGGTGACGCAGGCTCGCGCCAAGCTGCTGCAAGCGGACGCCAACTTAGCGGCCTCGCACACCGGGCCACAGCAGGTGGCTTCATCGCGCGCGCGCGCGCTTTCCGCAGAAGCCGGAGTGCAGCAGAAGCAAGCGGCGCTGGAGCAGGCGCAACTGAACCTTTCTTATACGAAGATTGTGGCGCCGGTGGATGGAGTGGTCATAAAGAACGTTGAGGTCGGCATGAACGTGCAGCCCGGCCAGCAGTTGGTCTCCATCGTTCCGCTTGAAGATGTTTGGGTGACTGCAAATTTCAAGGAAACACAGTTGAAGTACGTGCGCGCCGGACAGCGCGCGGAATTCAAGCTGGACTCGAATGGCCGCACCTACAAGGGGAAAGTGGACAGCATAGCCGGCTCGAGCGGCGCGCGACTGAGTCTGCTGCCGCCGGAAAACGCGACGGGCAACTACGTGAAGGTAGTGCAGCGGGTTCCCGTGAAGATCGTTCTCGATCCCGGGCAAAACAAGGACCGGGCGCTTCGCCTAGGTATGTCCGTTGAGCCAAAAGTCTGGGTGAAGTAGCTTCGTCCGGGCCCATGGTAAACGAAGCAACTCCGCGGCGGGCAGTCAATCCCTGGATTATTGCGCTGACCGTGACGCTGGCGACGTTCATGGAGGTGCTGGACACCAGCGTTGCGAACGTTTCGCTGCCGCACATTGCCGGAAGTCTTTCCGCAGGGCAGGACGAAAGCACCTGGATATTGACGTCGTATCTGGTGTCAAACGCGATCGTGCTTCCGATGAGCGGGTGGTTTTCGCAGTTGATCGGGCGTAAGCGTTTTTACATGACTTGCGTGGCGATCTTCACGGTCAGTTCTTGCCTTTGCGGATTCGCGCCGACACTCGGGTCGCTGATTTTTTTTCGCGTTTTACAGGGGGCGGGCGGAGGCGGCCTGCAGCCCAGCGAACAGGCTATCCTGGCGGACACTTTTTCGCCGAAGCAGCGGGGCATGGCGTTCGCGGTCTATGGCATGGCGGTGGTGCTGGCTCCGGCCATCGGGCCCACACTGGGCGGCTGGATCACCGACAATTTCGACTGGCGCTGGATATTCTTCATCAACATTCCCGTGGGATTTCTTTCGCTGTTTCTGACGAACAAGCTCATTACCGATCCGCCATATATGAAGGAGCAAAAAAAGGCGACCTTCCGAGTGGATTACATCGGCATCGGGCTGCTGGCCGTGGGGCTGGGGTTCCTGCAGGTGGTGCTCGATAAGGGCGAGCGCGACGACTGGTTTGGCTCGCACTTCATTCTGGTGTTTACGATCGTCGCGGTGGCGGCGCTGGTGGCGCTGATTTTCTGGGAATGGTTCCACGAGAATCCGATTATCGACCTGCATCTCTTCCGCGAACGCTCGTTTGCGATCGGCAACATGCTGATGTTCATGGTGGGCTTTGCATTGATGTCGAGCACCGTGCTGCTGCCGCTATTCATGCAGAATCTGATGGGTTATTCCGCGGAACAGGCGGGGCTCGCGCTGATGCCGGGTGGATTTGCGATTATTCTGTGCATGCCGCTGGTGGGATTCTTGCTTTCGAAATATGACGCGCGATATTTGCTGCTTTTCGGGCTGGCGCTGCTTTCCTTCTCGCTTTTTCACATGACCCATTTCGATACCTCTATTGATTTCCGCACAGCCGCGACGGCGCGCGTCTACCAGGCGATGGGGCTGGCGTTCCTCTTCGTGCCGATCAACACCGCCGCCTACGCATTTCTGCCAAAAGGAAAAAACAACGCGGCTTCCGGCTTGATCAATCTGGCGCGGAACGTGGGCGGGAGCGTGGGCATTTCGGTGGTTACGACCATGCTGGCTCGGCGCGCCCAGGTGCACCAGCAGAATCTGACCGCGCATCTGTATCAAGGAAACGGGCACTTCTACGCGGTGCGGCAATCCATGATTCACATGTTCATGGCGCGAGGCTCGAGCCTTTACCTGGCCACGCAACAGGCATACGCTATGGTTGGCCGGATGATCGATCAGCAGGCCAGCATGCTCGCGTATGTGGACAACTTCTGGTTGCTGGGCGTGGCCGTGTTGGCGATGATCCCGTTTGTATTTTTGATGAGGCGCGTGAAGCCGGGCGGCCCGATGGTGGCGCACTAATCATCGAGCGGCGACCCGGCGCGAGGGGCTCTCTTGCAATTTCGAGTGATCAGCGTGGAGCGGGAATACGGCAGCGGCGGCGCCAATATCGCGCGCCGGCTGGCCGAAGACCTGGGCTGGAAATTGTGGGATCAGGACATCACCGCGGAAATCGCGCGGGTGGCCAACGTGGATCACAAGGCGGCGGCGCGCTGCGATGAGCGGGTGGACTCGCTGCTTTCGCGGCTCTTTCGCGTCTACGCCCGAGGCAGTTACGAGCGGTCGCTTCCGGTGGGCGATTCGCACGGATTCAACACCGACCGGATGTTTGCGATGCTGCAAAAAGTGGTCAACGACATCGCCGCGCAGGGGAATTGCGTGATCGTGGGCCGAGGTTCTCCTTTCTTTCTGCGCGATAAGCCGGATGTGTTCCGCGTTTTTGTGTACGCGCCGATCAACGAAAAAATTCGCCGGGTGATGGCGCTGGGAAAATCGGAAAAGGAAGCGCGCCAGCTGGTGGAGGAGATCGACAGGGAGCGCGCGACTTTCATTCGCCACTACTTCAATGCCGAGTGGCCTTACCGCGCTCTCTATCACCTGATGCTCAATTCGGAATTTGGCGACGAGCACGTGGTGCAGGCTATTCGCCAGAATATGCAGGATCTGGCGCACCACCGCGCCGAGCGCACGGCCTGAAATTCAATTCGCGCGCGAAAATTCCGGCCTGCTGCCTTGAATTTTCCTTGGGCCTACTCCGTCACTTTGAAGTGCGGATTTTCGATCACTCCCAGTACGTTTCCGAACGGATCGTGCACCGTTCCCGCTAGAATTCCGCCGCCGACGTCCTGAATTTCCTCTCGCGGCGTCGCTCCCAAA
>JBAVQT010000482.1:0-5669 GCA_049694295.1 Candidatus Acidiferrales bacterium | reverse complement strand
CCCTGAACGGCAATGGGGCTGCGGCCTCGCCTGCTCCCCGTTACCTCTACCGCCGCGAATTGTAGGCGAAGAAAAAGCGAAAGTCAAGTGGAATGCATTAGCGTTTTTTCGCGCCCCATTTTTTGCGCCGGGCGCGTCGAGCGTCGACAGCTCCGCGAGACTTTGGCGCTAGATCGCGAAGCTCGAGCGTCAGGTCGGCGAGGGCCTTTTCCAATGCAGGCAATTCCTTCGCTGTGTCGCGGGTGTGGCTCGCGCGGCCGGTGGCTTCGAGCTTTCGCGCTGCTTCGAGGGCGAGGCTCGGGCCGAAGATCGCGACGGAGCCCTTCAGTGAGTGGGCTGCGGCCGCGAGTTTCCGCGGCTGCTTCTTGGTGACAGCGAGGCGAATCGCGGAATACTTCTTCGGCGCGTCCTTCAGAAATGTGGCGATCAGGGAGCGCAGCAATTTTTCGTTTCCGCCGGTCACGTTGCGAAGATGCGCGCGCCGACCCTGGGCGTCATCGATCTGGCGCGGAGGAGGCGGCGCATTATCGGCCGAATCGCCGTCCGTCCGAGCCGCTACACCGGTTTCGACAGCGGCGTACAGGCGCTGGCGATCGAAAGGCTTGCCGAGAAAAGCATCCATGCCGGCCTCGAGCGAGCGGCGCTCGTCGTCGGTGGTAGCGTTTCCCGAGAGACCGACGATGCGGGTTCGCCGTTCCGAGCCTTTTTCGCTTTCGCGCAATGCGCGCGCAGCTTCGAGACCCCTCATCTGAGGCATTTCCTGGTCGAGCAGCACCACGTCGAACGCCAGCCGCTTGAACTTTTCAAGCGCCTCGCGGCCGTTGGCCGCCGTTTCCACGACGTGGCCGCGCGCGACCAGCAGCTCGGACGCAAGTTCGAGGATTGTTTCATTGTCGTCTGCGACGAGTACACGCAGGCTGCTTCTGGGAGCCGGGCTATCCGCTACCGGGCCCGGGCGAGAGTCCGCCGGCTTGGCGGTTGCTTCCTGCGGCGCTTCGTGTGCACGCAACAGCCGAAACCAAAATCGCGAGCCGCCGGCCGCGCGAGTTTCCGCGCCAATTGTTCCGCCCCAGCGCTCGACGGTGACCCGGCAGAAATAGAGTCCCAGGCCGGCTTTGCCGGGATTTTCTTTTCCGCGCGAAAAAAGAGAAAACAGGCGCGCTGCCGGGACGTCTTTCGGCAAGCCCGGACCTTGATCGTCCACAAACGCGAGCACGGCGGCGCCCTGATCTTCGAGACCGATGACGACCTTGCTCTCCGGCGGGCTGTGACGCAGCGCGTTTTCCAGCAGATTGCCGAAAATGCGGTCGATCCGCGCGCTATCGCCAGCCACGCGCCAGCTACGCGAGCCGTCGAATTTCGCATCGAGCTCCAGGCGAACCCGGCGCGCTCCAAATGCGGCAGAAAATTCTTGTACGCTGTGTTGTGCGCGCTCGACGAGATCGGGCGCGTCCGGCCGGCGAGCCGCGGCGCCGGGATTCTGTTGGATGGAGAGGTCTACGGAGAAAGCCTCCAGCACGCCGCGAATCATTTGCTCCTGACGCTGCGCCTCGCGCTGGCCGATGCCGACGAACTTGGCCATCTGCGGCGGAGGATTTTCCACCAGCAGCATGTCGAAGCAGCCGCGCATGGCGGTGAGCGGCTGCGATAGATCGTGGATGATGCAATGCAGCAGGATTTCTTTCTTTTGAGTTTCGCGCGTCAGCCGTTCCTGGGTCAGGAGGGAATCGCGCGCGGTCTGAAACCACTGCTGCCGCTCGGCGAAGTTCTCCTCGAGCGTTCGCACGGCTAGAATTTGCTTCCGGCCCAACCGCAGCGCCGCGGCTTCGAGCGGGACTTGCTTGCCGTCGCTGCCGCGCTCGACCCAATTGCCGGAGTGGAGTGTGCCGGAAGTTTTGGCACGCCAGAACTCCGCGGCGTCCACCAGAAAATTTTCGAGAAATGGCGAACGTTCGCCCAAGCGGATGGACTTCGCTCGGCGTGTGCCGGCACTCCACAGCGAGGCGCACCAGGAAGGGAGTGCGCCAACTACGGCAAAGGAGCCGCCCGCGCGCGATTCGAAGAGCGCGTAACCCTGCGCGGCGAGAAATTCTGCGTAAATGGAATTGGTTGCCATCGGGACGCGAAATGCGGTCAGGAAGCCGACTCTAGCATAGTTGCAGCCAGACGCGAGAACGCCTGCGCGACCTGTTCGCCGGTTCGCGCGCTGGTGCGAATTACGTCGCGACCGCGCTTTTCGAGAGCAGCGAGCCGATCGGGCTCGATCTCCCATTCGTCGGCGCGATCGAATTTGTTGAGCGCCACGATCGAGGGAATCGCGCCCATGGCATCGCGGACGCGCTGGTCGAGCGAGAGCGCGTCATCGAGAGTTTGGCGGCGTGTGCCGTCGGCGACCAGCAGATAACCGGACATCCCGCGCAGATAAGACATCCGCATTTTCTGGAAGACGTCTTCGCCGTGAATATCCCACAGCACCAGCGTGAGATCTTCGCCGCCGGCGCGCACCACCTTCTTGTCGACCTTTACGCCGATGGTGGTCTGGTATTTCTCGTCGAAGATACTCTCGACGAAGCGGCGCACCAAACTGGTCTTACCCACCGAGAAGGAGCCGAGCATGCAGATTTTCTTCTGGAGCATTGCGATGGGCGGCTCAGGGCGCCGCGGGAGCCGGCGTCAGGTGCACGCGAAAAGTAACGCTGCGGTTGAGGTGGCGCCCTTCTTCCGTATCTTCGGCGCGCAGAGGTTCCGCGGTTCCCACGCCGTGAGGATCAATCGTGCCGGCAGGAATGCCGGCGCGCACAAAAAGCGCTGTGATCGCCGCGGCGCGTTGGTTGCTGAGCAGGCGGTTGGTTCCTTCGATGCCGGTCGAATCCGTGTGCCCGACGACGGTCACCGAAACTTTCTCGCCGGTGGCATCGGCCAGGCCGCGCAGCGCGCGCGTGGCCGCTTCGGCGCGGGCTATGGAGCCCTGCTGCCCGGGATCGAGATCCGATTTTCCGAGCGGGAAAGTGAGGACGGTGGATTCCAGCATCGCAGCATCCTGATTGTGGAGCTGCGAAACATCCATCGAAGTTACGCCGGCCATCAGCGGGGCCCGCTCTGCGAAACGCGCGATCCATGCCGAGGGAGCAGCGCCTGCGGCGATGAGAGATCCGTTGTGTCCCGAAAGTTGCACGCCCGGAGGAGGAGCAAGCAGATTGTCGGCGCGGCGCGTGAGAATGGTATCGTCCAGTGAATAGAAGGGCGAGAGCTCGAAAGCCGCGTCCTGCGAGCGCAGGCCGGCGTGCGCGAGTTCGCTCGAAGGATTGTCGGCGAGCGGATCGCGGAAACCGCGCACGTGCCATTGTCCGCCGGATTTCTCGACCGAAGTGACGACGATGCCGGGATGGCTGGCCAGCGCGCGAGAAAACTGCGCCCACCGGTGCGCCTGGTAGGTGACGTATCCCGCCCAGCCGACAACGATCGTAAATATCAGAGCGCCGGCGGCAATTGCCATCAGAGGTTTCCGCGAGTCCCGCTTTTTTTGGCGATAGTGAGTGACCAGCAGATTTTGTAACTTTGCCGCAGTCCCGCGAAATGGCGCATCGTCTCCGTGAAATTCCGCGATGGCCGGCGCAAATTCACTCTCAATATTCTCGAGCGCCTCTTGCAATTCCACGCGATAGCCGGCGGGAGCGTGCCCGCGAATCACCGCCGCAATCACGGCGTGCGGTCCGTCTTCGATCCAGACCTGCAGATCGCCGATCGTCAGGCTGCCGAGCGCGTCTTCGCGCGGCGATTCGAACGAATCGCGTACGAACTGTTGAATGGCCGAGAGCATCCCGGCGACGAGCGAAGGATCCTGCGTGGCCACCGACGGCGCGACGATGTGATTCATCACCAGCCCGGTCTCGCGGTGAATCAGAAAGACCTGCTCGACGCGATAGAGCAGGCTGTGCATCAGCACGATCTCCGCGAACGACTTTCCGGTCCGGAAAGATTCGACGCGCCAGCGAATCCCTTGCCATGAAAGGCTGTGTTCCAGCGCCTCGTTAAACGATTCGAGCATCGAACGCAGCGTCTCGGTGATGGACTTGCGGATGGCCGGCCCCATCACGGGGAAGAGCGCGTCGGCCAGTACGTGCGGATTGCGCCGGACGGAATCGCGCAGAGTTTCCTGAATGGTCGGAGCGAGCGCTTCAGCCAGCGCGCGATCGTCGCCCTGGTCGCGGCGCATCTGGATCGCTTCGGCCACCACGGAGCTGACGTCTTCCGCGCGCCGGCCGGGATTCTCGATGCGGTCGCGAATCTCGGCCAGGCCCTCCTGCTCCGGCGCGACGATCAGGTGGCGCAGCTCTTCGAAATCGCGGGCCTGGTCGGGCGCCCGATCGGGCAAACGATCCGGCGGTGTTTCGGCGGCCGGGGCCACGGGGGCGCGGCGTTGAGCTTGTTCTGGCATGGCGGAAGTGAAGAGCTGGCCTTTGCGTTTCGGCGCAAATCGGCAACCGAGGCGCGGTAGCTTGCGGCTGGCGCGCTACTCCTCGGGCAGCTCGAAATTATTCTTCAGGCGCAGCGAGAATTCGCTGAAAAGATCGGCGAGCGAAGCACGATCGGTCTTGTCGTGACGCAGGCCCTGCACTTCGCGATCGAGCGAAGAGGCCGCCTCGCGGCGCATTTTTTCGATATCCCCGGCGATGGCCTTGGCATGTTCGAGAATTTTGGCGCGCAGTTCGCTTTGCCCATCGGAGAGCTGCTCATCGAGCTGCGATAATTTCTTCTCGAGCACTTTCGCCGCGTCTTTCAGCTCGCGAGAGAGGTCTTTGACGCCTTCGGCGCGTTCGGATTTTTCGCTCTTGATGCGCAGGCTGAGCGATTCCACCTCCTGCTGCACGAAACTGCCGAGCGTGTCGAGGCGCTTGGTGGTGTCGTCGCGGAGCGTGTCGAGCGCCTTGGTGACGCTTTCTTCCAGGCGCGCAAAGCGCTTCTCGTAGTCGCGCATCTGCGACCCGAATAATATGTCGCGAATTTTGTCTACGTTGGCGCCTTCGCCTTTTTCGGTGGCGGGATTTCCGGGCTTCGCTTGCGCTGGGGATGCCATTTTCGGACTTCTCCTTGGTGCGATGTAGGTGCCCTTGCGAGGAACGCCGCGCCGTTTGGCTGGGGGCATGCGCGGGACGTTACTACGAAAAGGCATTCTGCCGCAACAAGCGCAGGGCTATGACAATGAGGTTAATGGAGCGGGTATTATCAGGACGCCTAGGCAGTCCGGTACGCGGCGGCGCGGCACTCGCGGGGGAGAAATCAGCGATCGAGAAACGCCCGCAGGCGCGCATATCCCGCGCGGCTCACCGGCAATTGCGTGCCGCCGCGCAGCACCGCAACGTGACTCTCTTTGCCGTAAGGCTCGACGCGCTCGACGCGTTCGAGATTGACGATGTACGAACGATGAATGCGGAGAAATCGCGCCGGATCCAGCGCCGCCTCCAGGCTGGCGATGGTCTGCTGCTTCAAATGTTTTTTCCCTTCCGCCGCCAGCGCCACGTAATCGTCCTGCGCCTCGGCATAATCGAGCTTGGCGATGGGAATGATGGTCACGCGAGTGCCATCGCGCACCACCACGCGATCGAGATGCTGCGCCGGCGGACGCGCGGCGGCGGCCAGATCGGATGGACTGGTGGCTAGCGCGGGAC
>JBAVQT010000481.1:0-9323 GCA_049694295.1 Candidatus Acidiferrales bacterium | reverse complement strand
CTGGTATTCGAGTCCCGATGGCAAACCAACCAGAACGGCGATTGAGACGAAAAAGATCGGCCCCGACGGGCGATTCGACATGCGCTTTGTTCCGCCGGGAGACTATTTCCTCACGGCTGAATCCTTTGATAGCGCTCCGGTTTCCAGAATGATCGGCGTGTATCGCGACGGCGGCGCGGATTGGAGTCATGCCGCCTCGCTGCATTTGCAGCGAGGAGCCGACAATTCGCACATCGTCTTGCCTCTCCGCGTGCAGCCTCTCGCTCAAGTCACCGTGAGGATCGAGTCCTCGGATGGTGAGCCGCCTCCATCTACGCCGCAGGGCGTCGCGATCTGGGACATAGCTGAGATCCCTGCGGACATTTCCAAACTCCCCTCGAACTGGGTTGCCGCGCCTTATGACTACCAGAGCGACTCGTTCGCGAACGGAGATGGCGTCGCGGAATTCAAGGAAGTTCCATACGGGCGATATCAAATCAACCTGCTTCCTCGCGGCGAAGATGGGATGGCCTGGGAAGCGCCGGCGCAGGTCGTGGATATTGCAGCCGCGCGAGCCGAAGTAATTCTCAAAGCCAGGCGAAAAACGCACTAGCGAAAATTTACCGATTCTTCCACTTCGGCGCGCGCTTCTCCACCAGCGCACGCAACCCCTCTTGCGAATCTTCCAGGTCCGCCAGCTCGTTCAAAAATATCTTCATCGAATTTTTCACGCCTTCGCGCAGCGGCAATCCCATGCTGCCCATGATCGCTTTCTTGGCCATCGTCAACACCGGCCCGGACTGCGACGTAACCCGCATGATCAGCTCGTCAACTTTCTTCGGCAATTCTTCTTCGCTCACCAGCCAGTTCACCAATCCCAATTCCCGCGCCCGCTCCGCTGACATTTCCTGTCCCGTCAGCACCTGCTCCAGCGCCACCTTCGGCCCCAGAATATTCGGCAGGATCGCCGCCGAAAGCGGCGGAAACACTCCCAGTTTTATTTCCGGCTGCGCAAACCGCGCCCTCGGCGTCGCCACCACCAGATCTCCCAGCGCCGCCAGCTCCGCTCCTCCGCCGTACGCCGGCCCATTCACCACCACCAGCACAGGTTTCGATGAATCCAGCATCGCCGTAAACGCGCCGTGAAACGCGTCCAGCAGTTGAAACACTCTTCGTTGCGTGTATTCTCCCACTTCGATCCCGCCACAAAATGCCTTGGCCGCCGAATCCAGCACGATCAGTTTCACGTCGCTTCGTTCAGCCAGCGAATTGATTCCCGCCGTCAGCTCCGCCAGCATTCGCTCGTTCAGCAGATTGTGTTCCGGGCGGTCCAGCGTCAGCCGCACCACTTCGCCGCTGTGCTGCATCTTTACGAACTGAAATTCGTCCAGCTTGGGCGCCGCCAGCCGCAGCGTACCCAGCACTTCCACGCCGCGTCCTGTGCCCGCGTGTCCCCGTGCCTCGCCTCGATCACTCGCCATGGCTTCCGCTCCGCACCGTTTTCATCGTTTTCCCCAATTCATCTCGGACTCTTCGAGCTTAGTCGCTCCCTCCCACCACCGCCATGTTTTCCGCCGTCGCACTCACACAATGAGGCACCGCCTCGCGGCCAGCTGCACATCTGTCCCCGCGGACAGTAGCCCCGCTCCGCGCATCCCGCTATCGTTGAAGTCAGAGTTGCGATTGAACTGGAGAATTTGTAGCCGCTGGCAGTACCCCACAATGGCCGCCAGCCCGAAGTTTTTTCTTACGCGAATCGCTGTAGCTCGCCGGGGGAGCATCTGAGGCTGCATCGCAAGGCACTGATTCGATGAGGAGTATCTGGCGCCATCGCGTGGCCAGCAACGTGCCACTTACTTGGTGATTGTGAACGAGCGATGGCCGAACGAAAAGCAGCCAGCCTCGCGGAAGGAGGATCGCGATGGACGACACTCTGATGCTCGACATTTTCCGCCGCCGCAGCAACGGCTGCACTCTCTGGATAGCCGATGCCTTATCGCTCGATGAGGCTCGCGCCCGCGTCGAACGCCTGGCTCGCGTAGTTCCCGGTGAATATCTGATCTACCAGCGCGGTCGCATCCTCGTTGTTAACACCACGCCAGCCTTGCAAGCCGCCTAGCTTCCCGATCCTGCGATAGTCGCCGCGCCGTCTGTAGCAATCGGTTTTACTCTGAACTCTCAACTCTCAACTCAGCGCCTCCCGTCGTCCGCTACCGGAACAATTGAAACGATCTACCGAATTGCCCGTATGGTGCGTTTCTGTCCCCGCTCTTACTATCGCCTCACTTGCCGGGCCTCCTGGGCGCAAGGGTTTAGGAGCTATCGCCCGGCTCGGTAGTCGCCGAGCGTTCCATTCGAATTCATCGGAAAGAGGTAATCGCAATGAAATATGTGCCGAAAGCTCGTTTGCCGCTGATGCTGATCACCGCCGCCATGTTCGTTGCTCCCGCGTTGGCTGCGCCGCCCGCGCCTCGCGCCAATAGTCAAGATCAGCAGCAGGCTGCGCCCGATAATTCCAAAGCCAATCAAAACGATGCCGGCAAAAACGCCACCACCGCCGATCGGCAAGGCATGAACACCTCCGACCGCGATACCACCAAACAGATTCGCAGCGCCATCATCAAGGACAAAGCGCTCTCCACCTACGCTCACAACGTCAAGATCATCACTCAAAACGGCAAAGTCACCTTGAAGGGGCCCGTCCGTTCGGCCGATGAAAAATCCGCCATCGAGGAAAAGGCTGTGGCCGTCGCCGGTGCGGACAACGTCGTCAATCGCCTGACCGTTGTTCCCGAGAAGCAATAAAAATTTCAGTTCACCTTAAGGAGAAGAAAATCATGGAAAACAAAAAGACTTCGGTCTTCGGAATCTACTCCAGCGTCTCGGCGGCCGATCAAGCCACCGATTTGCTGATCAGGACTGGCTTTACCGCCGCGGATATCTCCGTGCTGGTCCCGGAGAATCTCGGTTCCCAGCCGATTGCCACTGAAAAGGCCACCAAGGCGCCCGAAGGCGCCACTGCGGGCGCCAGCGCGGGCGCGGTTCTCGGCGGAGCGCTCGGCCTGCTTGCCGGCATCGGCGCGCTCGCCATTCCAGGTGTAGGCCCGCTCATCGCTGCTGGACCGATCATGGCCGGCCTTGCGGGCTTGGGCGTTGGCGGCGCCGTCGGTGGTTTCACCGGCGCGCTCATCGGCATGGGCATTCCCGAATACGAAGCCAAGCGCTACGAAGGCCGTCTCAAGAGCGGCGGAATTTTGCTCTCCGTGCATTGCGACACGTCTGACCAAATCAAGCGCGCCAAGGAAATCATGAAGGCTTCCTACGCCGAGGATATTTCTTCCACCGGTGAATCGACAGCCAAGGCCGCGGCACGGTAAAGTCGTCAGCGCCGTCTGCCGAAGAACAAACTGATAACGGGGATGGCGGAGCTTCAACCCTCTGCCATTTCTACAGTCGCATCCGAGAGGAGATCGCCCATGTTTCTGATTCTCACCATCGTCTTGGTGATAGCTTTGGTCGGCAGCGTCCCGGCGTGGCCTCATAGCCGCGGTTGGGGATATTACCCAAGCGGCGGCATAGGCCTGATCCTGATCATTCTCCTCGTTCTGTTGTTAATGGGTAGGCTTTGACAAGCTGTTAGCCGATCGCGCGCCGCGCCGCGGATCCTGGTCGTCTGCGGTTGTCCCCCGCGATGTTTTTCAATGTCCCATCGGCCTTTCGCGTCCCGGTCTGCGGCCAGGCTGGCGGCGTTTCATCGCGCGGTCGGGCGATTCGCAGCGGTGGGAACCGGTCTGTTGAATTCCGGGACGGAGCTTTTGGCATTTCGTAGTCGAAAAAAAGGAGCACCATGCGATTCGCAGCGTTTCTAGGCATCGCCATACTGCTAGCGATTTTCTGGGTAGTGGGCTTCTTGATGTTTCACATAGCCAGCGCCCTGATTCACCTGCTATTGGTGGTCGCCGTGATTTTCTTCATCATCAGCCTCTTCAGCCGTTCCAAGGCCGCCTAGCTCGTCCCGCTTCGCTGTCACGGAGCGGCGCGGCCTGTCAGCTTGTTGCCCGTACCGGGTGCGATCGTTCAATCCAATCGTAGCCTCGCCGCAGTCTCACCAATCACCATTCACGCCTCGCCGCCCTTTACGCTATCCTATTCCGCTATGCTCGATCTCGCCTACGTCCGCGATCACCTCGACGTCATCGAAAAGATGGCGCGCCACCGCGGCATCACGCTCGATCTCGCTCCTTTTCGCCAGCTTGATACCGATCGCCGCCAGCTCATCACCTCCACCGAGCGCCTCAAGGCCGACCGCAACAAGTCCAGCGACGAAATCGCTGCGCTGAAGAAATCCGGCCAGGACGCCTCCGCGCTGCTCGCGCGCATGAAGGACGTCTCCGACGAGATCAAGCGCAACGACGCGCGCATCACCGAACTCGACGCCGAGCTTCGCAATTTCCTGCTCACCATTCCCAATATCCCGCATTCCAGCGTTCCCGTTGGCGCATCTTCCGCCGACAACGTCGAAGTCCGCCGCTGGGGCGCGCCGCCGAAATTCGATTTCGCCCCGCGTCCGCACTGGGAAATCGGAGAAGCCGCCGGGATTCTCGATTTCGCCTCCGCCGTGAAAATCGCCGGCGCTCGTTTCGCCGTTTATAAAGGACTCGGCGCGCGCCTCGAACGCGCCATCGCTAATTTCTTTCTCGACATCCACACCCGCGACCACGGCTACACCGAAATTCTCCCCCCGTTTCTCGTCAACACCGCTTCGCTCACCGGCGTAGGCCAGCTTCCGAAATTCGCCGCCGAAATGTTTCATCTCGAAGGCACCGATCTTTGGCTCACGCCCACTTCCGAGGTCGAACTCACCAGTCTTCACCGCGATGAAACTCTCGATGCCGAAGACCTTCCCATCAAAGTCTGCGCTTGGACCGCTTGCTTCCGCTCCGAAGCCGGAGCCGCCGGGAAAGATACCCGCGGCATCAAGCGCCAGCACCAATTCCAAAAAGTCGAGATGTTCAAATTTACGCGGCCCGAGCAGAGTTACGACGAGCTCGAATCCCTGGTCCGCAACGCCGAAGCTGTCCTGCAAAAGCTCGGCCTCCACTACCGGGTCATGCAACTCTGCACTGCGGATATCGGTTTTGCCTCGGCCAAAACCTACGACATCGAAGTCTGGCTGCCCTCCGGCAACGACTTCATGGAAATCTCCTCCTGCTCCAACACCGAAGCGTTTCAAGCTCGCCGCTCCGGCATCCGTTTCAAGCCCAAAGGCGCCGGCAAGAGCGAGTTCGTTCACACTCTCAATGGCTCGGGCCTCGCCGTCGGCCGCACCTGGATTGCCGTGGTCGAAAATTTCCAGCAGCCCGATGGCTCCGTGCTGATCCCCGAAGCCCTTCGCCCCTATATGGGTACGGACCGCATTCCCGCCCCGCAAAAATAGATCGCCGCGCGATCGATCGAAAAACGCTACGCGCAAAAAAAATGCGGGGCGCCCGTTCGTCACGAGCGTCCCGCAATCAAAAGCGTTTTTGTCTGTCTTCCGTTTACATTCCTGCCGGCGCGATGCTCACCACATGCAATTCGCCGTCGTCCATCACGTGTCCCGTCACTTTCACTTCCTGCCCCAGGCTCGTGTCGGCGTTCACTGCGTCCTGATTGTGAATCTTCAGCACCTTCTTCGATGCTTCGTCCACGAACACCCACGACGCGCCCTTATCCTTCACGCACTTCTCGGCGCACGCTTTATGGTTCGCGTTCGCTCCCTTGGCGGCGCATGCGCTGTCGCTGATCCAGCCCGTCCAGCTCATGTCCTTATCTTGCGCCTTCGTTGCAAAGCTCATACAGGCCAGCAGCAGCGCCGCGAGCCCAAATGTTCCCAATGCTTTCTTCATGGCTTCTCCTTGTTGAGATCGGTGCTACGGGAGCTCGTAAAGCGGTTCACTTCTTGCTTCTCTCGTCGCTCGCTTCGCGCCTGCCCCACCGTGAGTACGCGCGCAGCCGGCATTCGGATGGATGTATTTGCGTGTCTTTGCGTTGCGGTGTGTGCGTTATGGGTCTGTCTGCTGGCGCCTCTGGGTTGGGCTCAGATTCGCGCCGGCACTTGCCCTGCATTATAGACGAAATCGCTTCTAGCCCCACTGACGAACCCTCGCCGCCCACCCTCCCGGCTCTCCCGTCTACGTCGCCGGTCCCACCAACACTTTCGGCCCCGTCGGATGCGGCATTCCCCCCGCTGGCTCGATCGTCACCGCGAACGCCACCGCCGCTACATCCTTGGGCATCGTAGCGATCCACGTCGTGTGTCCATCGCCCGATGCATTGAATACTCCCGCGCTGATCGGCGCGCCTTGTTTCGGCACCAGCCAGAGCTGATATGTCTTATTTTCTGGCGCGGGCTGCATCTGCGTATCGGCCATCAGCTTCCCCATCTCCGCGTTATACAGCACGCGACCAGAGCTCTGCGGCGTTCCCGGTTGAGCCTGCAGCGTCACCAACATCGTGTTCCGCGCCCGCAGCAGTTCAGACATTTGGCGCTCGCGATCCAGGTCTCGCTGTTGGCTTTCCACTGTGGTGTGCAGCGTGACGAGCTCCCGGTCCAACCGAGTATTCTCGCTCCACAGGAAAATCGCCGCCAGCGCCGCCACCACAAACGCGGGAGCTAGCGCCATCGTCCACCATCGCGCAACCGCTCCGCGGCCTGACCCTTCCCCTCGGCCCGCGCGTCCTCGCGTCGACAGTAGTCCGCCGTTTTCCGCGTGAATCTGCCGCATCAGCCGCTCTTTCACTCCTGCCGAAGGCTGCGTTGCCGGAGCGGCCAGTGCCAGCAGCGCGATTCGTCCTCGTGCTTGCGCGAGCTTCTCCGCGCAAGCCGGGCACGCCGCCAGATGCGCTTCCAGCGTCTGCTTCTCGTCGCCCTCCAGCGCGCCCAGAGCGTAGAGGTCGAACTCTTCTTCCCGAGTTGGATGGCCGTTCACTTCGCTCATCACCTGGGTGCTGCCTTTTCGCCCGCCGCCGGACCCAACGTTCTCCTCAGCGTCTCAACCGCCGTGCGCAACCGCGTTTTCACCGTTCCCAGCGGATCGCCGGTCCGCTCCGCGATTTCGCTGTGCGTCAGTCCCTCAAAATAGGCCAGCTCCAGCGTGTCGCGCTGCTCCTTCGGCAACCCGCCCAGCGCACCCTTCACCCGCCCCACCATTTCCTGCCGAGCCACTGCTGACTCCAAGTTATACGGCGCCACTACCGCGTTCTCTTCCAGCTCTTCACCCGCCGCCGGGTTCCGCCGTCGCAAACGCGAAATCGCCCGGTTCCGCCCGATCACCATTAGCCAGCCCGGCAACGACCCGCGCGACGCATCGAACTGCGCCGCAGTCCGCCACAGGTGATAGAAAATGTCCTGCAGGATTTCCTCGGCTGCTTGCGTGTCGCGCAGGATTCGCGTCAGCACCGACGTCAGCATTCCAGCGTAGCGGTCATACATCTCCGCCAGCGCCGTTTCGTCGCGCTCGATGATCCGCTGGATGAGCGCCGCGTCCGCGGCCCTCACCTTCGCTCCTGCATCCAAGCTCACGAGTTTCTGGAAGCTCCACTAGAAGATACGCACATACATTGCTTACCGGATTGCTTTGCCCGCGGCCAATCTGCATGGCCGTTTCCGCGCCGCTGTCCCATCGCCGTGCGGAATCACACCGTGCAGCCTAGCTCGCCCGAGTCCCGGCGTCAATCCACGGGATCGCAAGGTAGTGGGTCAATCTGAATTTTCTTGATCGTGACACAAAAAGGCAAAATTCAAACTGACCCAGTGCCGATCGCAACTATACAGCGCCCCCGCCAAACTCCGTTCCACTCCTCTCCGGAAGTGCCAATATCAACTTAAGTTCTTTGTATACAGTTATATATGGACACATCTCGGCAGCCGGACCGGTACTAAAACGCTAAACTCTCCCTTCAATTTCACGTTTCGCCATGGGTTTCCATTGACTTATCAGGTAGCTTGGCTAAACTTCGACTCTCGCATGACTTACGGGCTCCTGGGGCTCCAGCATTCTGTTTCGGCAGTCGAAAACAGCGCAGATCTCCGCACGTCAGGAGGACGGCAAGATGGCCACCGTTGTTAAAGCGGCTCCGCAACCTATCCCGCGCATCGCCCCGCGCGAGGATCTGAACCCGTACCGTATCTCCCAAATCCAGTTCGATATCGCCGCTGAGCATCTCAAGCTCGATCCCGGCCTGCGCCAGATTCTTCGCACTCCTAAGCGCATTCTCGAAGTCTCCGTTCCCACCAAGATGGACAACGGCCAGATAAAAGTATTTACCGGCTATCGCGTGCAACACAATATGGCCCGCGGTCCCGCCCAAGGTGGCATTCGCTATCATCCCGGGGTCACCCTCGATGAAGTCAAGGCTCTCGCGGCCTGGATGACCTGGAAAACCGCCACCGTAAATATTCCCTTCGGCGGCGGCAAGGGCGGTGTCATCTGCGATCCCAAGCGTATGACCAAATCCGAACTCGAGCGCATGACTCGCCGCTATGCTTCCGAAATTCTTCCCATCATCGGCCCCGAGCAGGATATTCCCGCTCCCGACGTCTACACCGATCCGCAGACCATGGCCTGGATCATGGACACCTATTCCATGACCAAGGGCTATTCCTCCCTCGGCGTCGTCACCGGCAAGCCCGTTTCCATCGGCGGTTCCGAAGGTCGCCAGGAAGCCACCGCGCGTGGCTGCCTCGTGGCTGTCGAAGAGGCCTGCAAAATCAAGAAAATGTCCATCCGCGGATCGAGCGTCGCCATCCAGGGTTTCGGCAACGCCGGCTCCATGGCCGCAAAGCTTTTCGCCGACAAAAAAGCCCGTATCGTCGCCATCAGTGATTCCCGCGGCGGCGTGTTCAATTCCCGCGGCATCGATCCCCTGAAAGCCATGCGTTACAAAGAACGCTCCGGCACCGTCGTCGGCATGCCCGGCACTTCGCGTATCTCCAATGACGATCTGCTCACCATGAAGTGCGACATCCTGATCCCCGCCGCGCTCGAAAATGTCATCACTCTCAATAACGCCGACCAGATCAAGGCCCGCATCGTCGCCGAAGCCGCCAACGGTCCCACCACTCCCCACGCCGATGAAGTCCTCGCGCGCAAGGGCATCACTCTGCTGCCCGACATCCTCGCCAGCGCCGGCGGTGTCACCGTCAGCTACTTCGAGTGGGTCCAGGGCCTGCAAAGTTTCTTCTGGTCCAGCTCCGAAGTCCTCGCCAAGCTCGAAGCCATCATCCGCCGCGCCTTCATGGAAGTTCATGAGACCGCGCGCCGCAACCGCACCCATCTCCGCACCGGAGCCTACATCCTCGC
>JBAVQT010000480.1:0-1989 GCA_049694295.1 Candidatus Acidiferrales bacterium | reverse complement strand
TCCGTCGTGTAGCCGTAGCCGCCGTGAATCTGAATCGCCTTGTGGGTGATGCGAGTGGCCATCTCGCTCGCGAACAATTTGGCGATGGCAGCCTCCATCGAAAATCGGGCGCCCGAATCCTGTTTCCAGGCGGCGCGGCGAACCAGGAGGCGAGCGGCGTCAATTTCCGTGGACATGTCGGCGAGCATGAACTGGATAGCCTGAAAATCGGAAATGGGATGGCCGAAAGCTTTGCGCTGCTGGGCGTAGGAGAGAGCGGCTTCGAAAGCGCCTTGCGCGATTCCGGTGGCCTGCGCGGCGATGCCGATGCGGCCGCCATCCAGAGTGGAGAGCGCGACTTTGTAGCCTTCGCCTTCGGCGCCAATGCGATTTCCCGCGGGGACTTCGCAATCTGTAAAGACAAGTTCGGTGCAAGCAGTGGCGTGAATGCCGAGTTTTTTTTCTTCCTTGCCGACCGAAAATCCGGGTGTGCCGCGCTCGATGACCAGCGCCGTGATTCCCTTCTCGCCTTTTTCAGGATGGGTATTCACGTACACGATGGCCGCATCGGCCGCGCCGCCATTGGTGATCCAGGCCTTGGTGCCATTGACGACGTAGCGATCGCTCTTGAGCGCGGCTTTGGTTTGCAGGGCGGCGGCGTTGGAGCCGGCTTGCGGTTCGGTGAGTGCGTAGCAGCCGATTTTTTCGCCGCGCGCGAAGGGGAGGAGGAATTTTTTCTTTTGCTCTTCGGTGCCGAAGCGATGGATGGGATCGCAATAAAGAGAGTTCTGGACGGAAAGGATCACGCCGGTGGAGGCGCAGACGCGGGAAATTTCTTCGATGACGATGGAGTAGCTGATGTGGTCCATTCCCGCGCCTCCCTCGCTTTCGGGGATGGCCACGCCGGTGAGGCCGAGTTCGGCGGCTTTTCGGAAGATCTCGCGGGGATAGCGGCCTGTCTCGTCGAGTTCGCGGGCGTGGGGCTTGACCTCGGCTTCGGCGAAGTCGCGGACGCTGCGCTGGAGGAGTTTTTGGTCATCGGAGAGCTCTAGGTTCACAGGGCGTGTCCCGGGTTGGAAAGGAGGCGAGAGGAATAGCGAAAAGGAGGGGTAGCGGTTCCGCGATTAGACTCGAGCGGCGATCTTTGTTTTCTAAGAGTTGTGAGCATTTCTAATTTTCCATACCGCGATTAGAAAGTCGGGATTCACGTGCCGAAAATCGCGCCCGGAATCGTGCCGGCGCCCCCTGCGATCACTCCAAATCATGCAGCATTCACACATCGGCCCATGTTAACTCACAATTTGCAATCCGCAAGGGTGCGCCCCTGTGGACTTTTTGCTTTCTTGGGGAAATATCGGAACGGTCAGCGTCTAGTGGCGCAGGAAAATTCGGTTAAGGGACGCGCGGACGCGGTCGGCGTCAGTGCGGCCACAGATGAGCGAAGGCGACGGCGGTGACCAGCGCGTAGATGAACGCGTCGAAGAGATCCTTGATCATGGCGGGCCAGCGCTGGCCTTTCCAGACGACATTGACGAGCTGGGCTACGCCGTAGGCCAGGAAGGCGGAGACGGCGGCGACATGGAAGATGGCGCGATGAGGCCGGCCGAAGACGTCGGTGTGCCAGGTGATGTAGCCGACGAATATGCTGATGAGCAGGCAGTAGCCGAACCACATGATAAGGAATTTGGGCATGGCTGGAGGGCCGCTGGGAATGACGGTCATGAAGCCGACCGGACCCTGCTTATATTTTTCGATGGCGGCGGGGGATTTCATGTCCTTGGGGAGGCAGTAGGGAAAAACATAGAGGCCGGGCCTGAGATTGGCGGGACGGATGGCGGCGAGGAATTTGTCTTCGTCGGGGATGGGCCGATAGTCGTTGTGATGGTATTTGAGGACCATGTGCAGGAGCGAGCTGGCGACGAAGACGCCGACGGCCGAGACCAGAATCGGGAGCCACAGGGCGGAAAGAAATGACATGGCGCTCTCCTTCGGAAGCAAAAGGGTGAATGC
>JBAVQT010000479.1:0-2398 GCA_049694295.1 Candidatus Acidiferrales bacterium | reverse complement strand
CGCGTCAATCCGCCGTAATTCCAGAAGTCCGTTACCGACGCCGGAACGTTCTGCGCGCTTCTCTGATTGTTCACCTCTACCACCACGAAATTATCGCCTTCGCGAATCTGATCGGTGACCTCGAAATCAAACGGCGTGAAGCCGCCCTCGTGATCTCCCAGTTTCTGGCCGTTCAAATAGACCGCCGCCTTGTAATTTGCGGCTCCGAAATAAATGAACACGCGCCCGTCGCCGTTCTTGTGATACGAAAACGATTTTTCGTACCAGACCGATCCCTCGTAAAAGAATAATTCGGGCCGCTGCGAATTCCAGTCGCCCGGCACATTCAATATTCCCGAGGTATCGAAGTCGTACTCCACTAAATCGCGCGGAGTTTTGGGCTTCGCATTTTCGTAGAATCGCATGCCTGCTCCCGCGCCGTATGGGTCCACGATGGTTCGCCAGGCTCCATCGAGGCTGACGCTCGTGCGGCCGGGAATGTTGGTGATCAGGGTGGATGGCGGCGCCGCCGCGGTCGCCGCCGAACCGGCCAGCAGGCCCACAACAATCAGCAGACAATTTCTCAGTGCGCTCATACAACTCCTCATGTGACCTGCCGGCGACCGGCCCCTTCTCGAACCAGCCCGTCCGCCCGAATTCTTATACCACGCCGATCATCATTAGAATAACGATTATCTTGCTCTCCAGCGAACGCCCCAGCAGCCCGCAGCGCGCGCCGCGGCAATCGCCGCAGTAGCGCGGTGGTTCCTGGTAAGAATAAAGCCGACTGCCTCACTTGAACGACGCCAAATCAACTTCACTCGCGCTTCACCCCGAGTTCGAATCATTTCCGAGACTCGCAGCATTTCCCTCGGGACACCTCGAGGTTGCCGTCAGCCTAGCATTCCGGCAGAATCCCTTGCACATGAGTTCGATTCAAGCCCGGCCCGTTTCGCCTCCCATCTCCTCTGCTGCGCCCGTCGTGGTTCACGCCGGATTTGTCGTCACCGGCGTCGTGACCACGCTGATGGGCCCGATCCTCCCGATCCTCATTTCCCGCTGGTCTTTGAGCGACCAGCGCGCCGGTTTATATTTCACCGCGCAATTTTGCGGCTCCATGCTCGGCGTAGCGTTACTCGGCCCGATGCTCGCAAGAGGTTACCGAAATGCTTTCGTCTGGGGCTATTTACTTATCGCCGCTGGAGTGGCGGGCCTCAACCTCGGCAGCAACCTCGCTACCCTGGCTTCCGCCACAATGTTTGGTTGCGGCCTGGGGCTGACTCTTTCCGCCACTAATTTGTGGATCGCCGAAATTTCCAAAGCGCGCCGCGTGGCCGCACTCAGCATCCTGAATCTGATGTGGGGCATCGGCGCGATTGCGTCCGCTCCTCTGGTGATGCTCGCTCAGCGGCGCAGCGCAACGCCGCCGTTTCTCTATATCCTCGCGGCGGCCTCGGCCCTCGCTGCGTTGCTCTTGGTCGGCATGAATTTGGAGCCTGCAACTTCGGCCGCTGACGATAGCCAGCTCGCGCCCTCGCGGCCGGCTCACATAAGTATGCGAAGCGCCGTAAGCCTGGCCGCGTTATTTTTTCTGTATGTCGGATGCGAGAATTCCGTGGCGGGCTGGGTTGCTGCGCTGACCAAGCGTATGAACTCCGATTCGAGCGACCTGTGGGCTCTGGCCCCCATGTTTTTCTGGGGCGGACTGCTCGCCGGCCGCGCGCTCATTCCGGTGCTTTCGATGCGGCGGCGCGAACGCCTGCTGCTCGAGGGCGGCCTGATCCTGTCTGCTGCGGCCACTTGCCTTCTGCTGCGAGCCAACACATTTTCGAGCGTTGCAATCCTCTTGGTGGCTGCGGGATTGGGATTTGCCGGGACTTTTCCCATCCTGGTCGCCTGGCTCGTCAAGGCATTCGGCGAAAAATCCAGACGCATCGGAGCGATCATGTTCGCGCTGGCCGGATTGGGTGGCGCCACACTGCCCTGGCTCGTAGGATTGACCTCCACGAAAGAAGGCAGCCTGCGCGACGGTTTGGTGATTCCGCTGGCCGGATGCGCGGCGATGTTCGCATTGATCGCCATGATGCGCGAACCCGCCTTTCGAACCTCACGCACCCAGGCTGACTAGTCCCTGCCGCAAGGGATTCACGCCGGTCCACGCTGGCCAGCGTTGTCCGCCGATACGCGCTCCTGCCTCGCAATGAATATGATGCCACGCGACAAGTCGCGCGCCGTTTACTTCCAAACCAAGCTGGTTACCGAACCCGCCTTCAGCGGAATCGTGACCGCCGCGTTTCCCTGCCGCAGTTCCACCATCCTTGCCGCGCCGCTGTTGGTCACCAGCAACACCTGTTGGCCGTCCGCATTTACCGCCGCAAGGTGCTGCAGATCCGCAGCTGCGCTCTGCGAGTCAATCCTC
>JBAVQT010000478.1:0-3760 GCA_049694295.1 Candidatus Acidiferrales bacterium | reverse complement strand
GGGCAGCACGCGCGCCGCCTGCACCAACTGGCGTAATGCGTTGATCGAATACGCCGCTTCGTGTTGCGCGCGATTCTGCGACAAACTTTCCGAGAGCGACACCCAATAAAAGAAGTCCTTCGAAGATTCGATGACTTCACCCTCACCGAATTTCCAACGTGCGCGAATCGCGGAATCGGGGCTTACGCCAGGCGCTTCCGGCGCGCCCTGCCATAGCCGTGCAAGAGCGGCTCCCGCTGGACGACTTGGAAAGACCACCAGCGCGCCTCCGCGCCGCACGTATTCCACAATGGCATTCTGCGCGCGCTCCGAAAGTTGAAACTGAGGCTTGGCCGGATCGAACACCGGCAGAAACACCACCGCATCGCGCAGCATCTGGTCAGCCGATTGATACTCCGGATCAAGCAACTCGCTCGAAAGCATCGCGAGATCTCCCAACCGCTCGATGCGCATCACGGATTGCGATACCAGCGCGATATCCGCGGCGGAAAGAAGGTCTTGCGGGAATGCTCCCAGCGGGTAGATGAGGCCAAAATCCGCGCGTTTGTGCGCAGCAGCCAGCGCCGGTCCCCATCGCTCGAGCAATTGCGCGTTGCGCATCACGGCCTGCAGCCGCGGCTGCGCATCTCCGTCAGGCCCCAGCGCCGCATTCCAGCGATAC
Organism: Candidatus Acidiferrales bacterium; assembly: GCA_049694295.1. GTDB lineage: Bacteria > Acidobacteriota > Terriglobia > Acidiferrales > UBA7541 > Palsa-295. Next base: position 3,099 of record JBAVQT010000478.1, on the reverse strand, counting down.
GATCGATTGGCCCAGGGAACCGAATAGCCGGCGGGGGTGTAAGTATCCTGCAGCGGGAAATAATTGATGCCGTGAATTCCATTAGCCAGAAGCAATCGCGAACTCAATAAAGTATTCTGCGGCGGACTTTCGGCGGGGTGATCGTCATCGGCGGGCGCATACCACCCGGCCTGATATTCGATCATCACGGGCGGAAAATCCGGCTGCGTCTTCAGCTCTTCAGTGAAAAATTGGATATCGCTCGCATCCGCCGAAGAAATCTGCTGCTTTCCCGTCTCCGCCGCCGCATCGGGACGCAAATACCACTGGCCCATCGCGCCGATCGGGGGCTGCTGGGCGCGCCCAGCCGCCGAAACGCGCATGTCCGTGGGATTGATGAACACCGGCACGTCCACGCCGCCGGCTTCCAGCGCGCTCCGCAACGTCTCCACGTAACGCCAAAAGTCCGGTCCCACGCGATTGGTGCGATTGATCGCGAAATCGTCGCCCAGTTGCACGAAAAGCAACGGCCCGCTGCGCGGCTGTGGGGGCGAAGTCTTCGCGTCGTCAGAATGCTCCGTGGGATGTTCGATGGGATGAGAGTTCACCATGCGGTGGGAACTATAGGGAGCGAGTTCCCTGCCGACCGCCGTCAGCCAGGCTTGCGCGCCGCTCATGTGCGCCGTGTTGGCGAGCCAATTCTCCGCGGCCGCTTCCGCATCGTGTGAGTTCAGTCCATCGTCTGGCGCGTAGCGGCCTTCGAGTTGATCGGTGAGATCCATGCGATATGCGGGCTGCGATACTTGCCAGTCCGGCAGTCCGCCGTGGCGCCATTCATTGAGGACCTCCGGACCGGGTCTGGCGATCAATCGCATTTGGCGCTCGGAGATCAGATCGAGCAACGCGCGAAGATTCCGTCGAGGATTGGTATGCCCGTCGAAATCGAATTCGCCCGGCTTCACCTCATGCCAGTTCCAGGGAATGTAAATATCGATGGTATTGATGCCGATCGTGCGATAGCGATCCAGCAGGGGCTCCCACTGATCGCGCGGAATACGAAAATAAAAAAACGCCGCGGAGTGAATGAAAAACGGCGCGCCATCCACCTGCAGCTCTGGATATCCTCCGTGCTGCACGATCTCAACTCCGCGCGGCGCGGTCTTATTCTGCCCGCCGTCTTTCGCGCCGGGCGTAGCGGGCTTTTGCGCGTCTTGCGAAGCCCGGGGCCGCGCTCGCGCCGCACCTGCCTGAACCAAGGCCAAACACAGAACTCCGCCGAATATATAGCCGCAGCGCCAACCGAATGAACGCAATCCGCGGGCAAAGCCGCTGGCTATGGAGCGAGGGAACATGCCCGAAGATTCTGCCACGAGTAGGCGCCGCGTGGCCAATCGCCGCGCACAACCATCGCGCCCTTGCTGTTGCGCGTTTGGAGCCTCTGGTAGAATGGACCGTTTGCGGCCGTCCGTGCGCATCGCCTGTGGACGAAGAGAACAAAGCCCGGCGTTATTTCGTGAGCGGCTCCGTGCAAGGCGTCGGATTCCGGTATTACGCACGTCGCGCCGCGCAGCGTCTGGGGCTGGCGGGCTACGTCAAGAACCTGAGCGACGGCCGAGTCGAGGTGCTGGCGATGGGGGCGCCGGCCTCACTCGAGACCTTTCGCACCGATCTGCAGCGCGGACCGCAGTCCGCTTCGGTCTCGGACGTGGTCGAAGAGGAAGCGGCCGCCGAGCCACACTACGCCGGCGCATTCAAAATTGCGCATGACGACTGGTGAAAGAGGGAACCATGGACGATCTCAAAAAATTAATTCGCGAAGTTCGCGATTATCCCAAGCCCGGAATCCTGTTCTACGACTTGACCACGCTGCTTAAGGATTCCTGGGGCTTTCATACGCTCGTGGATCGTCTTTGCGCGCACTACGACGGACAAAAACAGGTTGATCTCGTCGCGGGCATCGAAGCGCGCGGCTTCATCTTCGCTCCGGCTCTCGCTTACCGCCTGGGCGCCGGATTCGTCCCGATTCGCAAACCGAAAAAACTGCCGGCGAAAACCGCCTCGGTCACTTACCAACTGGAATATGGCAGCGACCAACTGGAAATCCACGAGGACGCCGTAAAGCCCGGCCAGCGCGTGCTGCTCTGCGACGATCTGCTCGCCACCGGCGGCACCGCGGCCGCTGCGATTGACCTGATCCGAAAACTGGGCGGCGAAATCGCCGGCGCGGCATTTGCCGTGGAGCTGAATTTCCTGCACGGCCGCGAAAAATTGCCCGGCGTCGACGTATTCACCCTGCTCCAATACGACTCGTAGCTTCTATCGCGCGCGACGTTGGCGGACCACTTCGAAGAGCATTACTCCAGCCGCTACGGAGACGTTCAGCGCTTTCACCGGACCCGTCGTCGGCAGCGACACTAGAAAATCGCAGCGCTTGCGTGTGAGTTCGTGCAGCCCTTCGCCTTCGCTGCCCAGGACAATGCCGATCGAGCCTTTCAAATCCACTTCGGTATAGCTTTTCTCCGCGCGCTCGTCCAGGCCCACCAGCCAGTAGCCGGCTTTTTTCATTTCCTCCATGGCGCGCACCAGATTCTTCACGCGCGCCACCGGCAAATGCGCCAACGCACCCGCCGATGCGCGCTCGACGGTGTCCGTCAATCCCGCGGCGCGGCGCTCCGGAATCACGATGCCCGCGGCGCCCGCAGCCAGCGACGTCCTCACGATGGCTCCCAGATTGTGCGGATCTTCGACGCCATCCAACAGCACGATCAGCCCGTGCCCAGTGTTCTGCCGCAGCAAATCCTCGAAATCCGCGGTCGGCTTGGAAGCGCCGAGCGCCGCAACTCCCTGATGTTCGCGCGTTCCGACGGCACGGTCTATCTGCTGGCGGTCTTCGAAGCGCACCGGCACTCCGCGCGACTTCGCGAGCTGGACGATCGCTTCAACGCGCTCGCCATGGCGCCCACGCGCGATCAGCACGCGATCGAGAGGCCTGGCCGCTGTCAGCGCCTCCTCAACCGCATGGAATCCCGTCACCCAATTCATCGTGTTTTCCCGCATCCTTTCGCGCTAGAAATGCCGGCTGCGTCTTTAATCCAGCGCGGCGCAAAACTCGATCATGCG
>JBAVQT010000477.1:0-2346 GCA_049694295.1 Candidatus Acidiferrales bacterium | reverse complement strand
GGGCAAGCCAAGGATGGGCAGGTCGGAGGAAGCACAAGACCATGCGCACCAAATTCTTGATTCGTCCGCTCATGTTCGCGCTTTTATTTCTTGGCATAGCGCTGCCCTCGTTCGCCCAAATCGGCGTGGGCATAGCGGTGCCATCGTTCGCTCAAATCGGCATCGGCGTTTCCGTCGGTTTCGCCCCGCCGGCCCTTCCTGTCTACGAGCAGCCTGTCTGCCCGGGCGATGGCTATATTTGGACTCCCGGCTATTGGGCATACGCTGAAGACGGCGGCTACTATTGGGTTCCCGGCACATGGGTCGAGGCTCCCGAAGTAGGCTTCCTATGGACGCCCGGCTATTGGGGCTGGGGCGATGGCGGTTACTTCTGGCACACCGGCTACTGGGGACCGCACGTCGGTTTCTATGGCGGCATCAACTATGGTTTCGGCTACTTCGGCAATGGATATGAAGGCGGTCGCTGGGATGGCGGACATTTCTTTTACAACCGCTCCGTAAACAACGTGAACGTCTCCGTAATTCACAACGTCTACAACACGCGCGTCGATGTGCGTAACGAAAATCGCGTTAGCTTCAATGGCGGCAATGGCGGCGTCGAGGCTCGGGCCACCTCGCAAGAAGAGTCTTACGAGCATGAGCGCCATATCGCCCCCATCGCGGCGCAAACCCAACATCGGGATAGCGCGCTCCGCAACCCGCAATTGCGCGCTTCCGAAAATCACGGCAAGCCGCCCATCGCGGCCACCGCGCGGCCCAATGAGTTCAGCGGCCACGACGTTGTAGCCGCCAAGGAAGCCGGGGCGCCATATAAAGCCCCCGCCGAACGCACCGAAAATAACAACGCTCGCACCGAGAACAATACGGCGCGCACCGAAAATAACGCCGCTCGGCCAGCCACCGCCGTCCATCCGAAAGAGCTGCCCCCGATCGAGCATGCTGCCGCGCCCAACACCGGCAATCCCAAGCTCGACCAGAAATACCAGCAGCAGCAAACCAAGCTCTACAACCAACAAAACCAGGATCGCGAGAAGCTCCAGGCTCAACAGGAAAAGGAACATCAGAATCTCGCGAAGCACAATGCCCCGCCTGCCCGCACCCAGCAGGTCGAGCAAAAGCATCAGCAGCAAACCCAGCAAATGGTGCAGCGTCACACTCAGCAACAGCAGCACCTGCAGCAGCGTCAGCAGCCCGCGCACGAGAGCGGCGCCAAGCCCAAGTAGGCTTCGCCCCCCGCTACTCGCACCGCGGTCTCGCGCTCCAGAAGTGAAAACGCAGGAAGGGCGGCCCGATCGCTCGATCGGGCCACCCCTCCGCCTCGAATCGCCAATGGCGTGGCCGGCGCGTTTGCCCCTCGCCCATACTGGCGTCGCCAGTGGGCCGGCGGCGATCTCCTCGATCTCAAAGACCAGCGTCACTTTCTTGACTTCGTCTCCGAAGACATCTAAGTTGCTAGCGGATGAGTTTTGCCAAGCCAATTCTGCTAGCGGTACTTGCCGTCGCTCTCGCGGCGTATGCCTTGGACTGCGGTGCCGCCACCACATCGGAACAGGCCATGCAGTGCTGCAATTCGATGCCTTGCTCGTCGGCAGGTCATCATGGGCAGGATTGCTGCAAGACCATGCATGCGATGCACGCTCCTTTTGTGCAGCCCTCGTCGGCGTCCGGTGTCTCCTTTTCGCCCGCTGTATTCGCTGTTCTGGCGCCGTCCAGCAACTCTCGTGTCCCGAGTTCCTCTGCCAGCATTGTCGCGAATTGCCACGCTCCGCCCGTCTTCCATCCGGCGGCTCCGCCGTCTCTCCGAATCTAGTCTGACCTCCAGTCGTTTCCCAGCTCTGCGTATTCGTGCGCTTGGGAACCGGTGCATCTGTCGGAGGGAAATTCGTGAAATTGCGACACACAACATTTTTTGGATGTGGAATGTGGCTGTGGTTCACCCTCGCCTGGTTGTCTTGCGCTTCCACGCTCGCAGGACAAGGCGCTGCCCCCGAGACGGCTCCGCCCTTATTTCCCGGCGGCGGATTAATCTCCTACAACTCCATCTTCACCACTCGCGGTGCTCTTCCGGGAAACCCCGGTAGCATCCCGGCCACGGCCCGGCCCACTCTCTCGCACCAGGCCGACTTCAATTTCACTTGGGGCTTCTACCGCAATCTTGATTTCACCCTCCTCGTCCCGATAGTTACAAATCAATTTGCCATGGCGCGCTTACCGGCCGCCGGCGGCACCGGCCTTGGCGACACCATGGTTCTCGTGAAGTACCGCTTCTACCGCCGAGATTCCCCGCGCGGGACCACCCAGGCATCCGTCACCTTCGGCCCCAAGATTCCGACCGGCCGGACGGAC
>JBAVQT010000476.1:0-10725 GCA_049694295.1 Candidatus Acidiferrales bacterium | reverse complement strand
TCGAAAAGCAAAAAAGAAATCTTCAGTTTCTCGGTGTGATATTGCGCCAGAGCTTCCTGCGTGATCAGCGGATGCGTCTCGCGGTGCCCCAAATATCCCGGCGGCGAACCGATCAGCTTGGCAATCTCGTGCGAGTGTTGGAACTCCGCGCAGTCCACCTTAATCACCGCTCGCGGATCGCCAAACAAAACTTCCGCCGTCGCTTCCACCACGCGCGTTTTTCCCGCGCCGGTCGGGCCGAGAAACAGCAGATTCCCTACCGGCCGTCCTGGCGAGTTCAACCCCGCCCGAAACACCTGATATAAATCCACCACCGCCTGCACCGCTTCGTCCTGCCCCACGATCTTCCGCCGCAATCCCGCTTCGAAATCGCGGGACTCCAGGCTTCGTTGGCTGGGATCGAGTTGAAGTCCATGCGCGCCCATGGTCATGCTCCTTATCGGAACTTCCGTGCGCTTTCCGCGTTGTGCGGCCCGGTCCGCTCGAATTGATCGAGCTTGACGTCCAACGTCGAGCGCAACAATCGCAGTTGCGTGACCAGTTCCCGGCTTGAGTTGGCGCGATCGGTGAGCACCAGCATCGGCGGCGAGAGGTCGGCCAAGTCCAGGTTGAGGTTGCGAAGTGAGTGCATCAAATTCTGCACGTGCATGGACCGTATGTCGAAAAGCTCGACGCGGCTGTTCACCTGTTCCCGCAGGCGTCGCCAGTCGAGCGATAGGAAGGGATGGTTGCGAGAGACTTTGCGCACCACATCGTCGGTAATCCGCGGCCGCTCTCCCAGCCGCGCGAGGTGGATCTGGCGCACCTGCCCCTGCTTGCGGACGTTGTGCACCAGAAAGTAAGTATTGCCTTTGCGCCGAACGAATGCCACAGCTCCCCCTTTTGCATCGGAGCGGGCGTAGTGTACGAAGCGTCCACTACACCGTCAATGGTACGATGCTCCGGACTGCTTCCGGTTGCATCGAATCAGTTATTACTCATGCAGAACGGGTAAGACGCCGGTTACCGGCGGCGATTGAGAACAGAGGGGTTGTCCGTGGCGTTCTATTCGACGCGCCCAGGCAGGCACCACGCGGCGATCGCTGAGGGCGGCAAGGTCCTACCTTGTTAGACGCCGCGCCGCGGCCGAGCGTTCCCGGCGTGAGTAGCACACCTGCCTCGGTGGCCGGTAGCCGGTAGCCGCGCTCGATATTGGGAAGCCGCAGTCCGCACCGCCGGCCTCGCGTACTAAAAAACGGCGGGCGGCATTGGAGAGCAACATTGTCCTGGGATCCGGTCTACAAACTGATCAAGAAAATTCCGCGCGGCCGCGTGACCACCTATGGCCAGCTCGCTCGCGTTTTGAAACTTCCGGGCGGCGCTCGCGCCGTCGGCTATGCGATGGCCGCAACTCCCAGCGGGCGCGGCATTCCTTGGCACCGCGTGATCGGGGCAGGCGGCCACGTTCGCATGCCCGAACCTCACGCATCCCTTCAACGACGCCTGCTGGAATCCGAAGGCGTGCCCTTCGACGGCGTCGCGATCGACATGAAAACCTACGGCTGGTCGCCCAAGCGCGCCAAACCGAAACGCCCAAAGCCAGCCCGCCGCAAGCGATCCAAGCGGTAAGCTCATCGCAGTCCCCACCACCCGCACTGGCGACCAGAATTTGCCGGTGCAGTTCCGGCTGCCCCCCATCCTCGTTTTGTGAGGGGGCCTTCGCTTTTGCTTTTTATCGTTCCCGCTGAAGTCGTCGCGTCTCAATCGATCAACCCAGCGGTTTCCCGGCCCAGCCGGTCGCTATCCGGCGTTCTTGCGCTTATCACGGATTCGCGCCCGCGCCGCGAACGTGATATAAAAATTAGCTCCCTATAGCGCGAGGAATTCATTCGTGAGCCAGACGATCATAGAAGTCGAGGACCTTTACAAAAGTTACGGTGCGGTCGAAGCCGTCCGCGGCGTAAGCTTCGCCGTCGAAGAAGGCGAAATTTTCGGCTTGCTTGGCCCCAACGGCGCCGGCAAGACCAGCACCGTTGAGATTCTCGAGGGCCTGCGCACCCGCGATCGCGGCGTCGCTCGCGTTTGCGGCCTGGATCCCGAGCGCAGCGGCGAAAAATTCAAGGCCCGCATCGGCGCCGTCCTGCAGTCCACTTCCCTGCCCGACAAAATTCGCGTAAAAGAAGCTCTCGAGCTCTTCGCTCAATTCTACAAAAATCGCGCCGACCGCAACGCTCTCCTGAAACGTTTTCAGCTCGATGAAAAACGCGACGCTTTTTACAGCACCCTCTCCGGCGGCCAGAAACAGCGTCTCGCGCTGGCCATGGCTCTGGTCAACAATCCCTCCGTCGTCTTTCTCGACGAGCCTACCGCCGGCCTCGATCCTCAGGTCCGCCGCGAAATTTACGACATCATCGAGCAGTTGAAGCGCGAGCGAAAGACCGTGCTGCTCACCACGCACTATATCGAGGAAGCCGAACGCCTCTGCGATCGCGTGGCCATCGTCGATCAGGGCCGCGTCATCGCCATGGGCACGCCGCGCGAATTGAAGCAGCGTTCCGCTGGCACCACGCGCATCGAAGTACGCCTCGCCCGTCCCCTCGGCGACGGCGCCATGTCTCGACTCGAAGGCGTGGCCGACTGCCGCGAATTCGATGGCACTTTCGTGCTGCACTCCTCGCAGCCTCCTCGAACCATCGTCGCGCTCGTAAAGCAATTGGAAGCCGAGAACAACGAATTGCAAAGCCTCGAAATTTTTTCGCCGTCGCTCGAAGACGTCTTCATCGAGCTGACCGGCCGCCGTCTGCGGGAATAAGGAGCGAAACGCGCGTGAAGAACACCTGGATCCTCACCAAAGTCCGCATGCGCCTGGCCATGCGCAATCGCACCTTTCTCTTTTTCAGCCTCGTGATGCCGCTTGGCTTTCTTTTCTTCTTCATTTTTGTTTTCGGAAAGGACCGCGGCGCTTTCGTCGCCTACATTCTCGGCACCATCCTCGCGGTCACCGTCATGGGCAGCTTCTGGGGACTTAGCGTGCAACTCGTCACCTACCGCGAGCAGGGCATTCTGCGGCGCTTCCGCCTCGCGCCTCTCGGCGCCGGCCCCATGCTTGCCTCCAGCATCCTGGCCAACTATTTCCTGATCATCCCGACCGTCGTGGTCGAAATGCTGATCTGCCGCTGGACTTTTCACATGCAATCGTTCGGCAATGTTTGGGCGATATTCTTCCTGGTCACCGCCGGCTCGGCCGCTTTCTGTTCGTTTGGCCTCATCGTCGCCAGCGTCACCAACACCATGCAGGAAACTCAAATCATCAATCAGATCATCTGGACCGGTTTTCTCTTTCTCTCCGGCGCCACCATCCCCCTCGCCAAATTTCCCGCCTGGATTCAGCGCGTCTCCCTTTTCATCCCCGCCACCTACATGGCCACCGGCCTGCAGGACGCCGCCAACAACTTCGCAAGCTGGGGCGAGGTGATCACCGATCTCGCCGCGCTCGCACTTGGCACCTATGTAGCTTTCGAAATTTCGCGCCAGCTTTTTCGCTGGGAGCCTGAAGCCAAAGTCCCGGGCCGCGCCAAGCTTCTGGTGCTCGCCGCGCTGGTTCCCTTCCTGATTTTCGGCGCTTACGAAAATTTCTCCGGATCGCGCCTCCAGCAGATCGAGCGAAATTTCGATATGCTGTCCCACCAGATCGCCATGCCGCAAATGCCGCGCGTGCCGTGAGCCACGTCTCGTACTCGCGCGGTAGTCCTCGCGAATCAAATTGGCCCAGAACAGCATCGAATGATGTGGCGTCGCTCTCTCGATGCGATCACCTGAACCATGCGGCGCATTTCAGCAAGCGCTTGGCCTTGCGATTCAAGCCCATGCTGGCTTTCGGCGCCGCGCAAGAGTAAAACAGAGCGAGCGGCGGCCGCAGCAGCCGTCTCCGCCAACACCCATCGTTGTTCATTCGATATTTTCGCAATGCCACAGGAGGCATCCATGGAACGTAGCGCAACCGCGGTTTGGACAGGTGCACTTAAGGACGGTAAAGGACTTCTCACCACGCAGAGCGGCCTGCTCGACGACGCGCCGTACTCCTTCGTCACTCGATTTGAAAATGGAAAGGGCACCAACCCCGAGGAGTTGATCGCCGCCGCTCACGCCGGCTGCTTCGCCATGGCCCTTTCCGCGCAGCTCGGCACCATGAACTTCACACCACAATCTCTGCGCGCCACTGCCACCGTCACACTCGAGAAACTTGACGCCGGCTGGACCGTCTCCAAAGTCCATCTCGATCTCGCCGCAAAAATTCCTGGCATCACCGAAGCCGATTTCGATAAGGCTTCGCAAGGCGCCAAAGCCAATTGCCCCATTTCGCGTCTGCTCAAAGCCGACATCACGCTTTCGTCTCACTTGGAGCAGGCTGCTTGATCCTCACCGGAATTGTGGGATTTCTGATCGTCGCGCTGGTGCTCTGGGAAGCATTTGAGACCATCGTGCTTCCCCGGCGCGTCACGCGGCGTTTCCGCCTCACCGTTCTTTTTTACCGCGGCACATGGCTCTTCTGGCGCGGCGTCGCGCGCCGCATTCGCAATAAGAAGTCCCGCGACTTGCTTCTCGGCATCTATGGCCCTCTCTCGCTGCTCTGTCTCTTTGTCCTCTGGGCCACCGGACTCATCCTCGGCTTCGGCATTATGTATTTCGCGGCCTCGCGCCACGAACTACACGTTCCAAGCCTCGGCACCTGCTTCTACATGAGCGGAACGAATTTTTTCACGCTCGGCCTCGGCGACGTCCAGCCCCACAATTCCATCGAGCGTGTCCTCGCGGTCGTCGAGAGCGGCCTCGGTTTTGGCTTCCTCGCTCTCGTGCTCAGCTACTTGCCCGTAATCTACCAGGCGTTCTCGCGTCGCGAAGTCAACATCGTCCTGCTCGACGCGCGCGCCGGCTCGCCTCCATCCGCCGCCGAGCTGCTTCGCCGCCACAGTGGCCCGGGCGGCCACGACGCGCTTCAAGTGCTGCTCCACGAATGGGAACGCTGGTCCGCCGAGCTGCTCGAAAGCCACATTTCCTATCCCGTCGTCAGCTATTTCCGTTCGCAACATGCCAACGAATCCTGGCTCGCCGCCCTCACCACCATTCTGGACACCAGCGCCCTATTGATTTCCGGCGCCGAAAGCGCCTGCTCTCGCCAAGCGCGCCTCACCTTCGCCATGTGCCGCCACACCGTCGTGGACCTGGCCCAGGTGTTCTACGCTGCGCCCCGCGCCACCTCCCATGACCGATTGCCACACGCCGATCTCTCCCGCCTGCGAAAATCTCTGGCCACCATCGGCTGGCTCCTCGCCGATACGCCCGCCGCCGACGAAAAACTAACCAAGCTCCGCGACATGTATGAGCCTTACGTTGTCGCGCTGGGCCGCCATCTCGCGTTCGAATTGCCTCCGTGGATTCTGGCCAAGGAAGTCGCTGACAATTGGAAGACCAGCGCCTGGGGCCGCATCACCGGCTATTCCGCCAACCCCGCGCCGGAGTCCGAACCCGCCATCGACGATCATTCCGACTAGCCAGCGCGCCCCTGAACGTTCAGGTCGTCGCCCACACTGTTGGTCCAATTTGTCCGCGTGGCGCCGTGCCCCTCACGGGCACACTCGGCTGACCTAAAAAATCGCTGTGCTATAATTCCTTCTGCTCGCACTGAGATTTCGCCGTTCCCCGAGCGTGGAGAAACTCATGGGCTTCCCGAAAACTGAGAAAATCTGGCACAACGGAAAACTCATCGACTGGGATGACGCCATGATTCACGTCCTCTCCCATGTCGTCAGCTACGGCTCGGCCGTTTTCGAGGGCATCCGCGCTTACGAAACTCCGCAGGGTCCTGCGATTTTCCGCAATCGCGAACACATGCAGCGCCTTCTCAATTCGGCATATATCTATCGCATGGATGTTCCGTTCACGCTGGATGAACTCTGCGAAGCGAATCTCGATCTGGTCCGCGTCAACAAAGTGAAGTCCTGTTATCTCCGCCCCATCGTCCTCCGCGGCTATGGCAGCGGCGGCGTGGATCCCGCCGGAAATCCCATCGAAGTCTATCTCGGCTGCTGGGAATGGGGACGTTATCTCGGCGACGAAGCCATGAAGAGCGGCGTGGATGTTTGCGTCAGTTCCTGGAATCGTCCCGCGCCCAACACTTTGCCGCAGATGGCCAAGGCCGCCGCGAACTACATGAATTCGCAATTGATTCGCATGGAAGCCATCGCCAATGGTTACGTCGAAGGTATCGCGCTCGATACCAATGGCCAGGTCAGCGAAGGTTCGGGCGAAAATATTTTCGTCGTCTACGACGGCGGCCTGCTGACTCCTCCGATTTCGAATTCCGCGTTGCCCGGCATCACCCGCAACACCGTGATGGCCATCGCGCGCGATTTGGGCATTCCCGTCGCCGAGCAAATCATTCCCCGCGAGATGCTTTACATCTCGCACGAAGTCTTTTTCTGCGGCACCGCCGCCGAGGTCACTCCCATCCGCTCGATCGACCGCATTAAGATCGGCAGCGGCACCCGCGGCCCCATCACCAAGCGCATTCAAGACGAGTTCTTCGCCCTGGTCACCGGCGCCAAGCCCGACCGTCACAACTGGCTCTCGCACGTGACCGCCTCAGCCAACGCCGGCGTCAGCCGCTAGTCTTCGCGCATTCCTTCGCCGGTGCCCTTCTGGGCCCCTCAATCCTCCTTTTGAGGGGATGAGGCTTTGCCAGTTACCTTGGCTCCAGCCTTTCCGGCTGCCCCGTCCTGGCTTTGCGAGGGTGCGGCTTTTGACTTTTTACAAGCCACCTCCAGCGACTCATATCCGGCCCCATCGGACATCTTGCCTGAATCGCCCCCACTCTTTGACTGCCCCTCACGAATCCAGTAGAATCCGCCCGGTCGTCGTTCAACTTTCACGCGAGCTCGCGCAACCCGCGGAGGAAACTCGTTGTACAGCATGCCCCAAAAACTAGCCGCCGAATTCATCGGCACTTTCGCCTTCGTGTTCGTGGCCAGCGGGTCGTTCTGCGCCGACCAATATCTTCGTGCTGCTTCTGCTGCTCCGCTCGGATGGCTGGGAGTTTCCCTCGCCATCGGCATCGCCTACGCCGTGCTCATCGCCGCGCTAGCCCACATCTCCGGCGCGCATCTCAACCCCGCCGTCACCGTTGGCTACTGGGTCACCAAGCGCCTGAGCACGCTCAACACTCTCTTCTACTGGATCGCGCAATTAGCTGGCGCAATTTGCGCCGCTTATTTGCTGGCGGCCCTGATCCCCGACGTGATCTGGCGACCCATCGGCCTCGGCACGCCCGACCTCGCGCTTGATTTCACTCGCACTCATGGCATGGCCCTCGAGGCCGCGCTCACTTTCGTTCTCGTCTTCGTCGCCTTTGCCACCGCCATCGACGCCAACGGCGTCTCCGGAAAAATCGCGGGCTTCGCCACCGGCCTCACCGTCACCGCCGGCATGTTGCTGGGCGGCCCATTCACCGGCGCGGCCATGAACCCCGCTCGCGTCTTCGGCCCCGCCCTTGCCGCGCATCATTGGACCAATCATGGTGTCTACTGGATCGGACCCCTCTTCGGCGGAATCCTCGGCGCGGTGATTTACGACCGTCTCTTCCTCCGCGATCAGCCCGCGCTCTAGCCGCGCTTTCCGCGCCCGCGCCGCAGCACTCCGCCATTCCCCTCACCTGCCCAAAAGGTCAGGTTGCCGCGCAGGAAATCGTCCGCCCCACCGTTGTTGTCACTCCCGTTACCGCATGTTAGCGTCGAAAAATGCTGTCGCACCGGGGGCTTTCGCTATGGCTGTAAATATTGACGATCTTCTGCGCCGTGCCGTCGAAAGCAAGGCTTCCGACCTTCACCTCAAAGTCGGCAACCACCCCTATCTCCGCGTTGACGGCATCCTGAGCCCGCTCAGCGACGTCCCACGCATCACCCCTGAAGAAATGCTTTCCATGGCGTTCAGCATGATGACCAACCGCCAAAAGCAAAAATTCAAGGAAACCGCCGAGCTCGACATGGCCTACGGCGTCGCCGGCCTGGGCCGCTTCCGCGTCAACGTCTTTCAACAGCGCGGCAACGTCGGCATGGTCCTGCGCGTCATCCCCACTAAAATTCGCACCATCGAAGAACTCGAACTTCCGCGCATTCTCGCCCAGGTCTGCGAAGAACAGCGCGGCTTGATTCTCACCACCGGCACCACCGGCTCGGGCAAATCCACCACGCTGGCCGCGATGATCGATCGCATTAACTCTCTGCGCGCCGAGCACATCATCACCATCGAAGACCCCATCGAATATCTGCATCGCGACAAAAAAGGTTTCATCAATCAGCGCGAGGTCGAGGTTGATACCGCCTCGTTTTCCACCGCGCTCCGCGCCGCACTTCGCCAGGATCCCGACGTTGTCCTGGTCGGCGAAATGCGCGACCTCGAAACCATCTCGACCGCCTTGCTCGCCGCCGAGACTGGTCACCTCGTGCTCTCCACTCTGCACACTCTCGATGCCACGGAAACCATTCAGCGCATCATCGCCGTCTTTCCGCCGCCCGAGCAGAAACAAATTCGCCTGCAGCTTGCTTCCACTTTAAAGGCCGTCATCAGCCAGCGCCTGGTTCGCAAGAGCGACGGCGCCGGCCGCGTCCCTGCCGTCGAAGTCATGGTCTCCACGGGTTTCATCCGCGACTGCATCATCAATCCCGACAAGACGCGCCAGATTCGAGATGCCATCGCCGCCGGTACCAGCCAATACGGCATGCAGACTTTCGATCAATCCATCTTCGATCTCTATAGCCGCAATCTCATCACTCTCGAAGAAGCTCTCTTGCGCGCGTCCAACCCGGACGATTTCCGCCTCCGCGTCCAGGGTGTCCGCTCCTCCGCCGATTCCGCGCGCGAAGAGATGGAACGCGCTATGACCGAGTTCGACAGCACCAACCGCCGCTAGCTGCCGCACCGGCCATCACTCGCTGTAATGCCCTTCCCCCTGCTATCCTCCCTGCATGCGCTCGTATTCTTCCGCGCCACGCAAACTCGCCACCGAACAGCAACTCCACGCTTCCGCCGTTGCCGCGCTCATGCGCCGCGCCTATTCCATTCATCAAATGAAGGAGTATCTCGATCGTCGTGCCGAAAACAAGGACCACATCCCGCCCGTCATCGCCCGGCTTCGCGAGCTTCGCTATCTCGATGACGCTCGTTACGCTCTCGAATACGCACGCCAACGCGCGCAATCTCGCCGCCAGGGCCGCTTTCGCATCGCGCGCGATCTCCGCGGGCGCGGCGTCCCCGATATGCACATCGAATCCGCGCTCCAGTCCGTCTTCGCGGAAACCGATGAAAGCGCTTCCGCTCGCACCCGCATTCGCCGCAAGCTCGCCCAGCTTCGCGGCCCGCTCGAGGAGCGCAAGGTCGCTTCGCTCTATCGCTCGCTCCTTCACGCCGGCTTCTCCTCCGACGTCATTCGCGCCGAATTGAACCGCGCCCGCGCGGAATTAAAATCGGAAGCCGCCGCCGATTCCGACGAAGCCCCCGATTTCGACTCCGAATCCGAATAGAGGCTGGCGTCCTCGCCCTCCGGCACTCTCCATTCCTCCTCGGGATTTCTTTCCGAATCAACGATGACTTTTTCTTTCTGCTTCGTCTAAGCCCACAAGCGACACCCTGGGGCCGGCGAATTCGCGAAAATCAAAAGGAGAACCACCGATGAGGAAAATGTTTCTGGCAGCTTTGGCCTTGATATTCGGCGTCGCCATCGGCGCTCCGCGCAGCTTCGCGCAGGCTTCCGCTTCCGCGGATAAGACCGCGCCGAGCTACGATATGAAGGCCCAATCCCTGCTCGACCTCGAGCAGTTGCAGCACAAATTCGTCGGCCTGGCTGAAGCGGTTCCGCAGGAAAAGTACACCTGGCGGCCCGGTCCGGGCGTCCGCTCGATTTCCGAAGTATTCCTGCATGTCGCTGGAGCCAATTACTATTTCCCGACGATGTTCGGCGCTGCGCCCTCCCCCGGATTTGAGGGCAAGAACTTTGAAACCTCCACCACGGACAAAGCGGCGATCATCGATCAGCTCAACAAATCCTTCGCCTACGCGCATGCCGCTATCGAGAAGCTGACCAACGCCAACTTCGCAGATCCGCAGAAGAAGCTCGGTCCCGACGCCAATACCGGCGACGTGGTCTACCTCCTCGTCACCCACGCGCACGAGCATCTCGGCCAATCCATCGCTTACGCGCGCGTCAACAGCATCGAGCCGCCCTGGACTGCCGAAGCCGAAAAGAAAAAGGCCGAAGCCGCGCCAAAAGACGAATAGCCCGCTCCATCGATATTGCAACGCGGGGAAGCGCGAAAGCGCTTCCCCTCTTTCCCTATCAGCGCTCCATCCCCGCCATCGTTGCGACCGCCCTATCCCTTTGCGATAATGAAATGCACCGTCTGAATTTCCGAGGATACCTTTGGCGAAGAGCAGCTGGATCGGCAACGAAGTTCGCGCCACATTCCTTAAGTTTTTCGAAGAGCGTGGCCACCGCATCGTTCGTTCCAGCTCGCTGGTTCCCTCGAACGATCCCACTCTTCTTTTCACCAACGCCGGAATGAATCAATTCAAGGACGTTTTTCTCGGCATCGAGCAGCGCGACTACAAACGCGCCACCACCTGCCAGAAATGCGTCCGCGCCAGCGGTAAGCACAATGATCTTGAAAATGTTGGCTTCACCAATCGCCACCACAC
>JBAVQT010000475.1:0-3627 GCA_049694295.1 Candidatus Acidiferrales bacterium | reverse complement strand
GCTGAAACGTCCGTCGGACGTTTCAGGGGGTAGTGTTTCCGCGATTAGAGAGGGTCGGTGATGATTGTTTTCAATGGGTTGGAGTATGTTTCTAATTTTCCATACCGCGATTAGAAAGGGTGTTTTGGGGGTCTTTGGCACACTTTGGAGGCGTGAAGGGCGGGCTTCGAGGAAGTTGTGACCGCTGGGCATCGCGCTTGAACGCAAGTCATGCAGGCTCAAATAGTTAGGTGCGGCGAATTGGGATGCGTTTACGGGAAGCATGGCGGGCGAGGTCCGAACGCTCGATCTGGCGGATGAAAGCGCGGGAATCATGAGCGGCGGCTGGTAATTGGTGAGGGGAAAAGTGCGACTCGTGAGTGATGTTTCGTGGCTCGCCAGGCCCTGCGCCGGGCGCGGTGAGACTTCCGGTCTGAAGCCCTGAGCTCCATTAAAGCCAAAAAAGGCGTGCATGGAGGCGCCGGGCCTCATCCTCTCTCCTTTTCGGCGCGACTTCAGGCGCCAACTCGCCGGCTGCTTGATCGTCGCGGCACCGCGCCAGACACTCCTTTCCTGCAACAACATATACCTTCCTCGGCCGCCGGCACACAGGCGACTTCAGCGAGCCCAGAAGCTAACTCGCCAGTTTGAAATTGAACCTAAAGCGGCAAAAATGCAAGTGCTCCGTGTGTGAATTTTTTAATTCGTGGGGGGTGAGCGAGACGAGTTCCAAAATGGGAATTTGAGGAGCGCGAGGAAAGCGACGGTACGCGGTGCAGTGGGAGTTTGAGACAAGCCGAGAGCACAAATCCAAGGCGAAACAAGAACAAGTCAAATACAGGTCAAAGGCATCTCCCCTGCAAAGACCGCGGGGATGGGGATGCGGACCCGGCGCGCCGTCCTGGAAACGGCCGCGCCGGGTGCTTGGAATATGGTGTGATTGCGGCCGGCGGCTAGCGGTGGATCGCCGTGGCCGATGTTCCCGGCTGCTGATGCCGGCGTGGCATGTGGGGCATTCGGTCTGGAGCCGCCGCGGGCGCCATCGGCCGCACGTGATGATTGGCGTTCACGTGTTCGCTGATGGCCTGCAGCCTTTTCAGTATGCCCTGCCACTGCGTCCAATCGAGTTGCCGCAGGAACGGCCGCAGCCCCTGAATGAACGGATCTTCGAGCACCGTCTCTCCGTTCGTCTCCGGGACGAAGAAGCGGTTCAGCCCCACACCCAGCGCTTCGGCAATCTTCTCGAGCGTGCCGAGGCTCGGCGTCATCTGTCCGCTCTCGATTCGCGACAGATAGGATCGCGAAACTCGAGAGCGCGCCTGCAACTGGCTCTGCGTCATGCTGCGTGACTCCCGCAACTGGCGAATGCGCTGGCCGATGTTTTCCACGGTCTCGCGGTTCGGCCAGTTCTCGAACAGTTGGCGGTCGTCTCCCGGCAAATCGGTCGGCGACGGCGTCGGAATGACGAACGTCACCTTGGGGGGCAGCAGGCGCAGACACCTCCGGCAATTCCCAGTGCGCGTGCGATACTGCACAAGTCCACACACTAGACACCGGATCACTTCTCGGTCGAGTACCATACTGGCTTCCATGACATCTTTTTCCGACACCGGTCTCCTCACAGACTAGTCCCGGCTCTGCGGATAGGAGGAACGCTTCGTTCGGGGGAAGGCAGGAACAGGCGCGGACGTGATTCTCTATAGGGTGCCATTTCTTGTCAAGTCCTTTTTGCGAATCCCCGCGGTTCTAATTCTACTCGGTTCCGTCAGTTGGCTCACAACAATGTAGATGGCTGGGAAAAACTTCGCTTTTTGCTCGCCATTCGTGAAAACGGACGTTAAAGGTCTGCAAAGATTTCTTGCCATGTTCCACTTTGTGACAGTTCAAGAATTTCCAGAGCGCGACTTGCGGCCGAAAGAATTTTAGATTTTCGGGGCTCGGCGGACTTTTCGGTCTTTTCCGCCCGTTCGCCAGTGCTGGAGCCTGGGGCGCGACTTCGGCGGCGATGCCGAAGATTAGCCGCTACTCACGACTTTCTCTTAATCGGCTTCTGCGCTAAATTCAATTAAGAAAATTTTCGGAGAGCTTATGCCAACCCGCGAAGACGCCTGGAAGCTGCTGTGTGAATTCACCCAAAGCGAGAGCCTGCGCAAGCACGCTCTTGGCGTGGAGGCCTGTGTCCGCGCTTACGCCCGCAAGAACGGTGCCGACGAGGATTTGTGGGGCCTGGCCGGCCTGCTGCACGATTTCGACTACGAGCGCTGGCCCAACGCCACGCATTCCGCCACGGAGGAGCATCCATCGGCGGGCGCCGCCATTCTGCGCGAGCGGGGCTACCCGGAAGAGGCAATCCACGCGATCCTGGGACACGCTGACTACACGGGCGTGGCGCGGACCTCGGCCCTGGACCACACACTTTTCGCCTGCGATGAGCTTTCGGGATTCCTCACCGCTTGCGCGTTGATTCGCCCGAGCAAGAGCATTCATGAGGTGGAAGCCGCGTCGGTGAAGAAGCGGCTGAAGGACAAGGCTTTCGCGCGCGGCGTTAGCCGCGACGACGTCTTCAAGGGCGCGGAAGAGCTGGCGATCCCGATCGACGAACATATTGCATTTTGCATCGCGGCGCTGCGCTCGATTGCGCCGCAACTCGGGCTGGCAGGCTCGCCGCCGCCGCAAGTTGCGCCGGTGTAGGCTCAGGATGGACCGCGAATCTTCCGACGCTCGCGCCTTATTTCTCTCCGCCGAGTGGCGCGACCTGGTGCTATTGAACTACGAAGTGGAACCGGGCCTCCTCACAAGCCGCGTCCCCCGCGGCACCGAACTCGATGCCTTCCAGGGCAAGACTTTCGTCAGCCTGGTCGGATTTCGCTTCCTGCGCACGCGCCTGCTGGGTTTCCTTCCCGTTCCCTTTCATACGAATTTCGACGAGGTCAATTTGCGATTCTATGTCCGCCGCCACCATCCTGAGGGGGACCGCCGCGGCGTGGTGTTTATCCGTGAAATCGTGCCCAAGCTGGCGATCGCCAAAGTCGCGCGGTGGGTTTACGGCGAGAATTATTCGAGCCATCCGATGCAGCACTCGCTCGACGCGTTGCAATCCGGCGCCAAATTTGAATATCGCTGGAGGTTCAGGGGGCAGCCTTGCCTGCTCCGCGCGGAATCGTCGAGCACTTTCCGCCAGCCGGACGACGGTTCGCTGGAGCAATTCATCGCCGAGCATTATTGGGGCTACTCCGTGAAGCCGGGCAGGCAATCTCTCGAATATCGCGTGGCGCATCCGCCTTGGAAAGTGCGCGATTGCCAGTCGGCGCGCTTTGAGGGCGACGCCTCTTCGCTCTGCGGCTCGGAGTTTTCGCGTGCGCTCTCGGGTCCGCCCGATTCTGGATTCATCGCCGATGGCTCCGTCGTCCATGTCTTCGCCGGCCGGGCGCTCGCTTGAGTCTCGCGCCGCGCGGCGGCGTGCGAACTGTTGAGGCTTGTGGCTGCGGACAGCGGGACGTATGATGCGACGGAAATTATTGCCAAGGAGCGTCTAATGTTTCCAGCAAGTCTTTCGCGCCGAGATTTTTCGCGTTCGCTGGCTCAATCGCTGGCTGTTGCGTGCGCTGCTGCTCCCGCGCTCGCCGCTTCTCATGCGGCGCTAGCGGA
>JBAVQT010000474.1:0-16466 GCA_049694295.1 Candidatus Acidiferrales bacterium | reverse complement strand
AGCCATCGTCACTGCTCATCCCGCATCCCAAGATGACGTCTGCGGGTTGGGTGCTGCGATGCGGGGACGACGGTTCCACAAAAAAAGGAGCCGGGCATGCTACCCAGCCCGTCCAATCTTCAAATTCAAGCGCCTGCCAGATATTTCAGCTCGACAATTTAACTGCCCCGAATCTTGCGCTGGGCATCCGCCACCGCGCGATTTCGACCGCACACGTTCGTTCACACCATGGGACACATCTTCTGGCACGGCTCGTGCTTCCTATCAGTGTGGACGCGCCGCAAGTGCCTATAATGGCAGTTGGGGCACGCCAGAAAAACCCATCGAATGACCGAAAAATCAGGCAGGTTGCGGCGACAGTTGGCGGCGATTCTGGTCACCGCGTTCTTCGCATATTCCGTGCCCTTAGGTGCGGCGGATCTCGAGCCGCAAACCCTGTCCGCTTTTCATCATTACGTGCAAATCGCTGAATCGCGGATGGATAGCGCGCCCGTTGGCAGCGGAACATTTCTATGGGTTGAAGGTCTGCCAGCGGAGCACCGCGCGGCGGCACTGGCCGATCTGCGCGCGGGAAAAGTGGTGATTGAGCCACTCGAAGAAACCGATGGCGGAAAGGCCATTGCAGTGAGCGGCGGCTTGATTCACGACTGGGTGGGAACGGTGTTCATTCCGGGCGCGACGCTAGACGAAACGCTGGCGCTCGAACAGGACTACAACAATCATCAGGACTATTTCCGGCCGGACGTGATGCGCTCGCAGATACTGCGTCACGACGGCAACGACTACACGGTGCTGCTGCGCTTTTACCAAAAGAAAGTGATCACCGCCGTGCTCGACACCGTTCACTCCGTGCGCTATTCGCGATTAGATGCAACGCACGCGGCCAGCCGCTCGCACACCACTCGGATTCAGCAGGTGGAGAACGCCGGGCAGGCGGATGAGCGCCTGGAACCTGAAGGCCATGATGATGGATTTCTCTGGGCAATGAATACTTACTGGAAGTTCGAGGAAAAGGACGGCGGGACCTACGTCGAGTCGCGTTCAATTTCACTGACGCGCGACGTGCCCACGGGGCTGGGCTGGATGGTGGGGCCCTTCATCAGCAGCATACCGCGCGAATCGCTCGCCTTCACGCTGGCCAGCACGCGAAGCGCCGTGCTCTCGCGTCTGCCGCCGGCTGCTCGACACTGACAAGCAGCAATTCACGCCGCGCAATCTAGAATTTAATTCCACCAAGGAAGATATCTTCCAGATTGTTGTCGTCTCTAAGCACAAGATTGGAAGATAGGGAGAGGAACGCGGCCACCAGGCCATTTCCTGAAATCACGGGCGCGAGACTATCTCCATTGGACACCGGCGGAGTGGGGTTGGGCACGCTGACCAGCACCGTGCCGGTTGCACAGTTGACCGTCGTCGAGGTGACGATCGTCGCGCAGGTATTTCTCGCAAAAACATTCTCGACACCGCTGCCGACGCTGGGCGCCAGATTGGAAGCTCTCGACGCAAACGCGATGAACTGCCCGGTGGTGCTGATGCTGGGATGCTCGCTGATGGCGTTGGCAGGAGTAGTGCCGTCGCTGGTGGAAACCAGCGCGGTTGCCGGGGCGCACAGGGTCACCGCCTCGCCGGTGCAAAGATCGCGAACGAAAATCTGTTGGGTAGGTCCCACGCCAACTACGAGGTTCGTTCCCGTCGAGGCGAACGTGACGAACCGGCCCGTACTCGAAATGGCGGGCTGCCCGCTGGTGCCGTTGGCGGGTGTGATTCCGTCCGGCGTGGAAATCAGCTGGGTGGTGACCACGCATCCAGTCTGAGTGACGACACAGGGCGAATTGAGAAACACTTCCTGTGCAGTGGAAGAATTGGGCGCACTTTTCCCGAGATTGCTGGCCTGCGAGACAAAAGTCACGTACGTGCCGCCCGAGCTAACGCTGGGGCTCGAACTCGGCTCGTTGCCGGGAGTCGAGCCATCCGGCGTGGATATGAGATAGGTAGTGGGCGTGCAGGTGCCATTAGCCGCAGTGGAACTGCAGGTGTCGGTAAGGTAGACCTGGGGCGTGACGCCGTCGGCGAGGACATTGGAAACCAGATTGGTGGCCAGCGACACGTAAGTCACAAAGCGGCCATCGGGACTGATGGAGGGATTGTAACTATCGCCGTTGCCTGGGCTGGAGCCATCGGCGGAAATAGAAAGGAGCTCGGTTTCATTGGCGGTTGCGCTGCAACCGGTGACGCTGGTGCAAGGAGGTCGCCAGAAAATCTGGCGGGTGGTGCCGTTGAGTGCGACGCTGGTGACGAGATTGGTAGCCAACGAAGTGAAGGCGACATCGCTGCCGGCGCTGCTGATGCTGGGTTCGAAGCTGGCGTTGTTGGCCGCATCGCCGTTGACGTCGCTACTGACGATGGTCGTCAAGGGGGTGCAGGAGGCGGAGCTGAGGCAAGTATTACGGTAGAAAATCTCGCTGGACGTGTTCTTATCACCCGCCACCAGATTGTTCGAGATGGACGCGTAGGCAACGTACTGGCCCGTATTGCTGACGGACGGCCCAGAGTTGGTGTAGGTAAGGCCGTACGTTCCGTTGATGCAAGGCGAGAGAGGCGGCACGGCACCGCCGCAGATGCCATTGCTGGCCTGATCGCCATTGGGGGCCACGTCGACGAGGTAAGGGAGACCCGCAAAGGTAGTTGTGGCGGCCGTCGGATTCACAGCAAAGGTCAAGATGTTGGAGGCCCCACCGCCGGGCGAGGGATTTGAGACTTGAACTTGATTCACGCCCGAGTTCACCAGATCTACCGCCTGCAGATTGGCGCTTACGCTGGTGGAACCGGCAAAGGTGGTCGGGTAGGCCTTGCCGTTGAACAAAATTGAAGAACCAGCGGTCATCCCCGTCCCCGTTATGGTGAGTGCTGGCGGTGTTCCGCCGACGAGGGCGCTGGTGGGTGAAACGGCTGTGATGATCGGGATGGGGTTCGTCACCGTAACCAGCGAGGTATTGGAAGCGCCGCCTCCGGGAGGCGGGTTCACCACCGTGATTTGCACGGTGCCAGCAGCGGCCATGGATGCGGCTGGAACGAAAGCGACCAGTTGGGTGCTATTGATGAAGGTGGGCGTGGTGTTGGCATTGTTCACGGTCACCACCGATTGGGTGACGAAGTTGGTTCCCGTGATGTAGACGTCAAGTCCGGTGTTGCCGGCCAGAGTGTTGGTGGGGCTGAGCGAGGTGATGATGGGAACTCCGCTGGGCTTAGCGGTAATAGTGAAATTGAGGATGTTGACCGACGTGCCACCGCCGGGCTGCTGCGTGAAAACGGTGATTTGCACGGTGCCGGGATTTTGCAGGAGGGCCGGCGAAATCTGAGCGGTCATGGTGTGAACGTCGACGAATATGGTAGCGATGGGCTGGCCATTCCATTCGATCAGCGAAGAGGGCGTGAAATCATTGCCGATGACGGTCAACGTGAATTGCGGTTGCTCGGCCTGCACGCTGGCGGGCGACAAAGAATTGAGGATCGGCAGAGGATTATTAATGTACTGGTTGCCGCAAGAGGGCAGCACCACAGCTACAAACACAAGACACCAAAGAGCCAGCCGCGATTTTCCCTGCAAATTTCTCACCCCTGCCCTGTAGGTAGACCCCATCGGAGAATGCGCAATCCTAGAGACTACTAAAGATGGCCGCTGCGGGCAATCGGGATGCCTGAGGAACTTGGGCGAGGCCGGCTTCCCGGTGGTCCGAGCCGGCTTCCCGAAGAAATTTTCGTTTGTAACCGCCTTTTCACGTGCCAGTTAGCCGGTGACGTATTACTGTGTTCAGTGGCAATCCAAAACTATGAGATGCAAGGCTTCCCATCGTGCGACGCGGACACTTATTACTTTTGTGGCTCAGCTTGCTCCTGGCCGGAGCAACGGCCTCTCCGCGCCTGCGCGCACAAGGCTCTCCCGCGACTGAAACTACAGCACCGCAGACTACGGGGCCTGATAGCTCTCAGCCGGCCGATTCCGCCGACTCCAGCCCGTTGCTGACGCTCTTCCCGCACTCGAACACGGCGCGCTACTGGATTTCCGGACAGGCCAACATCATTCTTCAGTGGCACTCGGCGTTTCCCGCGGCGTATAGCGGTAAAAACAGCCTGCGCTCGCACGCGGAGAACGACACCTCGAAGCTCTACACACTCTATTTGGGATACGAAGTCACCGGCACTACCGAAGTTTTTCTCAACATCGAAAGCGCGGGCGGCCACGGCGTGAGCGACGCGCTGGGGTTGGCGGGATTCACGAATCTCGACGTGGTGCGCAATCCGCAGCTCAGCCAAGATCCTTACGTGGCGAGGTTGATGATTCGCCAGATCATCCCGCTCTCGAGCGAGCGGGTGGAAGCCGAGCGTGGGCCTTTCGCGCTCGCCACGTCTCTGCCGGTGCGGAGGATCGAATTGCGGTTCGGGAAATTCAGCCTAGTGGATTTCCTGGATATCAACTCGTGGGGCCAGGACAGCCATCTGCAATTCTTGAATTGGACGGTGGACAACAACGGGGCCTACGACTACGCCGCCAACACGCGGGGCTACACGGACGCCGCAATGGTCGAGTACGACGATCATTGGTTTACCGTGCGCTTTGCGGAAGCGCTGATGCCGAAGGTGGCCAACGGAATTAATCTGGACGCGGATCTGGCGCGGGCGCGCGCTGAAAACCTGGAATTGGAAGCGCGTGGCAATCTTTTTTTCGGCCGCGCGGGAGTCGTCAGGCTGCTGGGGTATGTCAACCATGCGAACATGGGCAACTATCGCGAGGCGGTAAATAATTATCTCGACGGCCTTACGTCCACGCCTGACGTTATCTCGACTCGCCAGCAGGGGCGCAAAAAATACGGTTTTGGCCTCAATTTCGAGCAGGACCTGGCCGGATCGTTTGGCGCGTTTGGCCGGCTGGGCTGGAGCGATGGCCACAATGAATCCTTTGCATACACCGAAGACGATCGCACGCTGGAGTTGGGCGCTTTCTCAAAAGGCGAGCGGTGGCGGAGAAGCAACGACCGGGCGGGCATCGCGTTTGTGTTGAATGGAATCGCTTCGGATCATCGCGAATATCTCGCGTTGGGCGGCGACGGATTTCTGCTGGGGGATGGCGGCCTGGACTATGGCCACGAAAAAATCCTCGAGACTTTCTATACGGCGCACGTGTGGCGGGGATTTTTTGCGTCCTTCGACCTACAGCGCGTCAATAATCCCGGCTACAACAAAGCCCGCGGGCCAGTGCTGGTCCCGGGTCTGCGTGCGCACTTGGATTTCTAGCTGCGCTCGGCTCAGTTTGGTTTTGTCGTAGGGGACGGACTCACCGGATTTGCCGGCGGAGCAGGAAACGCCGGCTGATTCGCAGGCGTGGCGAGGGGTGAGCTCGAACCCGGCAGGAACGACGCCGGCGCTGAGGCGATTGGTTCCGGGTGTAGCGCGTCGAGCACCTCCGGCGGCAGTTTTGCGGCGCTCGCCACCAACGCACTTACTTGCCACATCTGCTGATCGCCAAGCGCGGCTCGGAAGCTGGGCATGCCAGTCAGACGAATGCCGTTTTTCACTTTCCAATAAGACACGCCCACCGGATCGTCGGTCACCGTCCCATCGGCTGTGAAGAGTTGCGGGGCGTGAGGATACATGCCTTTGGAGGCGGAGGTAGCCGGCTGGCCGGGCAAGCCGTGGCAAAAAGAGCAGTTCACCTGATAGACCAGCGCGCCATTGACGAGATCGGCGGTGGTGAAAGTTGAGAGCTGCTTATCGGGCGCTTCTCGGGCGATTCGCTTATTCAGGCTGCCATGAGCCAGCTTGGCTTCAAACGGCAAAGGCGAATCGGTGGCCGCCGCGGGCGCGTAGCCGCTCGTCAAATAGATCCCCAGGATCACCGGCAGGAGGATAAACCCCAAAATCAAACCCATCAAAAATTTCATCGCGCCTCCTTTGGCTCGGCGGATCGCTCGGCTAACTTTCCGGCGGGCGATCATGAGGTCGCCACTCGCCAGCCGCTCCCGCGGGCCTACATCATACACGGCGGCGCAAGCTGCAGCGCTGACAGTCGCTCAATTCTCCCACAGCGAAATCCGGCTTGCCGCGCGGCCTCAATTGCGCGAAGAATACGCGCGCAGGATGTGCATCGAGAGCGCGCAGGCAGGGATTCGAACTGAACGCGCGCGGAGGAATTCACCATGTTCCAAAAAGATCTGCTGCAGGGCCGCACGATCCTGATCACGGGCGGAGGAACGGGATTGGGGCGCTCGATGGCGCTGCGGTTCGCCGAGTTAGGCGCCCGTCTGTTTCTAGTGGGGCGCAGGACCGAACCGCTGGAGACGACGGCGGAGGAAATTCGCGACCGCGGGGCGCGGGCGGCATTTGCGAGCGCCGATATTCGAAATTTCGCCGCCGTGGAGGCAGCGATTGCGGCGGCGGAAAGGGAGTTCGGCCGCGTCGACACGTTGGTGAATAATGCCGCAGGCAATTTCATCGCGCGAACGGAAAGACTTTCGCCGAACGCTTTCAACGCCGTCCTCGGCATCGTCCTGCAGGGCACCTTTCACTGCACGCTCGCGCTGGGCCGCAAGTGGATTGCCGCGAAGCAGCCTGGCACGATTCTGAACATCACCACCACCTACGCGGCGGCGAATTCGGGATCTGGTTTCGTGGTGCCGTCGGCTTGCGCCAAGGCCGGAGTGCTGGCGATGACACGCTCGCTGGCGGTCGAATGGGCGCGCTACCACATCCGGCTAAACGCCATCGCTCCCGGGCCGTTTCCGACGGAAGGCGCATTCTCTCGGCTGCTACCGTCGAAGGAGCTCGAGGAGCAGGCGAGAAACTCTCATCCAATGAAACGCTTCGGGCGCCATGAGGAGCTGGCCAATCTAGCGGCGTATCTGGTGAGCGAACAGGCGGACTACATCAACGGCGAATGCGTAGTGATCGACGGCGGATTGTGGCTGCGGGGCGCGGGCGAGTTCAACGACTTCGCGGACCTGCCGGACGCGGCATGGGACAGGCTCGAAGCGGCTCGCAAGAAATAATTTGACGCGGGGAAGAATTTTTTCGGTGGCGATGAGCCGCAGTGTTTACAAATTTGTGAAAAAACTTTATTGAAATTGTCGGCGCGTCGACGGGATTTCTTTCGGTATGTCTAGCCGCAGAAATTCGCAGGGACCGGACAACGCGCAACGTACCGCCGGTGGGGGATCGCGCGTAGTATGGGCATCTGCTGGAAGGTCAATGCTTTCCCGGGGGGGCGAGGCGATGGTATTACGAATCGCAATCGATGATGTGATTGACATACGATCTATCGATCGATAAGATTCGCAGAGGTTTTAGCCGATGGAGAAAGCCCGCGTCAAAGTTTCCCCCAAATTTCAGATCGTCATTCCCAAGGCCATCCGCAAAGAACTTCGGATCGAGGCGGGACAGGAGCTGATCATGCACACGCTCGACGGGATCATCCGCCTGCTTCCGCACCGCTCCATCAAAGAGCTGCGTGGCGTCGCCAAAGGCATGCGATGGAAAGAAGAGTATCGTGACCACGCGGACCGCTTCTGAGTTGTACCTGGTGGACTCCTCCGGCTGGCTGGAATATCTGAGCGAGGATTCCAAGGCGGCTGCGTTTGGACACTATCTCGAGAATGAAGCATCGGTATTGATGCCGACGCTGGTGATCTATGAAGTGTACAAACAGTTGGCGCGGCAGCGTGGGAAGCCGCTCGCGGACCGGTTTCTTTCACAGGCGCTGCACTGCCGCGTGGTTCCGCTGGACGAGATGACGGCACTGGCGGCAGCCAACGCGAGCCTCGATCATCGGCTGGCGATGGCCGACGCCATCCTTTACGCCACGGCGCGGAGCTGCCAAGCACAACTGGTCACCGCGAACACGAAATTTCGCGGTCTGCCGGGCGTCATCATTCCTTGAGAAGTCCGCGAGAACCTGGGGATGACATCCGAACGAGACGTCCGAAAGCGGTCTCGCCTTGATTCTGTTGGCGCGCGCCAGTAAGCTAGTTTGCTCCGCCCGAGAGAAAACGACTCATGGACAACATTCAGATCACGCTGCCCGACGGCGCCACTCGCGAAGTGCCTCGCGGCACTACATCCGCGCAAATTGCCGCCCAGATATCGCCGCGTCTGGCCAAGGAAGCGCTGGTGGCGCGGGTGAATGGCGAGCTAGCGGATCTTTCGCGTCCGTTGGATAACCACGCCAAGGTTGCGATTCTCACGGCGAAGGATTCCGATTCGCTGCAGGTGTTCCGTCATTCGGCTGCGCATCTGCTGGCAGCGGCTGTACTGGAGCTCTATCCCGACGTCAAGCTGGGGATCGGACCGCCGATCGACAACGGCTTCTTCTATGAATTCGTGCGCGAAGAGGCGTTCACACCTGACGACCTGGAAAAAATCGAGAAGAAAATGCACGAGCTCGCGGCGCAGGACGTGCCCAACGAGCGCAAGCTGATACCCAAGCCCGAAGCGCTGGAGCTTTATCGCAAAAGCGGCCAGCAGTTTAAGTGCGAGCTGGTGGAGGAAAAGGCCACCGAGCCGATGGTGTCTTTTTACACCACCGGAAAGTTTCTCGATTTCTGCCGGGGACCGCACATTCCGTCAACCGGGCGAATCAAGGCGTTCAAGCTGATGAATGTAGCCGGAGCCTACTGGAAGGGGCAGGAAGGCAATCCGCAGATGCAGCGGATCTATGGCGCGTGCTTCATCGAGCAAAAGGAACTCGATGAATATCTGCACAAACTGGAAGAGGCCAAGCGCCGCGACCATCGCAAACTTGGCGCGGAGCTCGATCTATTCAGCATCGAGGAGGAAGCCGGGCCGGGGCTGATTTTCTGGCACCCGAAGGGCGGGATCATTCGCCGGCAGATGGAAGACTGGCTGCGCACTGAGCTGACCCGGCGCGGCTACGAACTGGTCTACACACCACACATCATGCGGCGACATCTGTGGGAAGTCAGCGGCCACACCGGTTTCTACAAGGACAGCATGTTCGGCGCGATGGAGGTGGAGAAAGATGACTACCAACTCAAGCCGATGAATTGCCCGGGGCACATTCTCATCTACAAATCGCACTTGCGCAGCTATCGCGAGCTTCCCTACCGGCTGGCAGAGCTGGGCACCGTATATCGCTACGAGCGATCGGGTGTGCTGCACGGCCTGCTGCGAGTGCGCGGATTCACGCAAGACGATGCGCACATTTTCTGCATGGCGAGCCAGATCGAGCAGGAAGTACAGGATTGCGTGGAGTTTGCGTGGGAGGTGCTGCGCGTATTTGGCTTCGATCGGTACGAAGTGGAGCTTTCCGGCGGCGATCCCGCGCGGCCGCAGGACTACGCCGGCACGCCGGAAGAATGGAAACAGGCGGAAAATGCGCTTACCAGCACACTCGAGCGCATGAACGTGGCGTACAAATATATTCCGGGCGAAGCGGCATTCTATGGCCCGAAGATAGACGTCAAGCTGGTGGACGCCATCGGGCGTCCCTGGCAATTGACCACCGTGCAATTCGATTTCAATCTACCGCGGCGCTTCCAGCTTGAATACGTTGGCGACGATGGCGCGCGCCATCAGCCGCTGATGGTTCACCGCGCGCTTTTCGGCTCTATCGAACGGTTTTTTGGCGTGCTCATCGAGCATTACGCCGGCGCGTTTCCCGCGTGGCTCGCACCGGTGCAGGCGGCGGTGCTGCCGGTAAGCGGGAAATTCGAGGACTACGCGAAGAAAGTTACGCAGCAACTAAAAGACACGGGATTCCGAACCCACCTGGACGACCGCAACGAAAAACTACAGGCGAAGATCCGCGACGCGCAAATGCAAAAAGTTCCCTACATGCTGATCCTCGGCGGCAAGGAAGCCGAAGCGGGAACTGTCTCGGTCCGGCATCGCGCCAAAGGCGATCTGGGACCGCGCCCGCTGGAACAATTCGTCACCGACCTGCACCAGGAAATTGATTCCCGCGCCGCGATTTGAAAACCGAGGCCTTGCCCGCAGCCGCCTGAGGCGTGCTATACTTTCCGGCCCGTAGCCTTGTGGCGATTTTCTGCGCTTGGGCGCGGGCAAATTGGGCTGGGAGAATGTCGTCCCGCTGCCCCGGAGGTGGGTTTATCGCAGAACGTGGTGGTCCTCCAGGACTAAGAGTGAATGAGCGCATACGCGCTCGTGAAGTTCGCGTGGTTGACGAGGTAGGGAATCAGCTGGGCGTGATGTCGCTATTCGACGCGATGAAGACGGCGCGCGACGGCGGCCTGGACGTGGTAGAGATTTCGCCCAACGCCGTGCCCCCGGTCTGCAAGCTCGTGGATTACGGGAAGTTTCTCTACGAGCAAAACAAGAAAGCACACGAGCAGAAGAAACACCAGAAGAGCTCGCACATCAAGGAAGTGAAGTTCCGGCCCTCGACAGCCGAGCACGATTTTCAGGTTCGCAAGAACCAGATCATCCGGTTCCTCGGCGAAGGCTACAAAGTGAAGGCCATGATCTTCCACCGCGGCCGCGAAATGGCGCACCAGGACGTGGGCCGCGCCAAGATGGATCGTTTGCTGAAAGAGATCGTGGAACACGCGCAGGTGGAATTCGGACCGCGCATGGAAGCGAACATTCTGCTGGCATTGCTAGCGCCCAAGAAAGGCGCGGCAGCGCCGGCTCCGGCGCGACCGGCTCAGCCGGCAGCCGGCGGGCAGGCTTGAAGAAATTCATGGGATCGAGGAAATTGTGAAGAAGAACAAGAAAATGAAGCTGAAGACGCACCGCGGCGCAGCCAAGCGCTTCAAGATCACTTCGACGGGCAAGATCATGCGCGCGCATTCGGGGAAGCGCCATCTGCTGGGCAGCAAAGCGCCCAGCCGCATGCGCAAGCTGCGCAAGCAGACGCAAGTGAATCCTGCGGACGTGCATAACGTGCGCCTCGCGCTGCCCTACGGAATCTAGCGCGTAAATTTTTTCCGTGCCAGGCAGCGCGATTCCCGCCGCGGCGGGCCTGCCGACCGGACCAGCCTGAATTCCGGGCTGGCTTTGCTCCCGCAGCCGGTTTGCGCCGGCGATCGCCGGGGGCTTCATCAACTCGTCGCGGAGAAGTGCACTGCGTTTTCGCGTAGCGTCCGAATTTTCTGGGGCGCGCGGCGGCGCAGCTCTGCATTCTCTCCGCGTCAAACAGCACTTTTGAATTCACAACAGGAGAAACAGAGCCATGCCTCGCGTAAAACGTGGTACCAAGCGCCGTGCCCGGCGCAAAAAGCTGCTGAAACACGCCAAGGGTTTTTTTCTGACCAAGGGAAAACTCTACCGCTCGGCGAAAGAGGCGGTGAATCGCTCACTGCGCTACAGCTATCGGGACCGGCGGACGCGCAAGCGCGATTACCGCACTCTGTGGATCCAGCGCATCGGGGCGGCCGCGCGCAACAACGGCCTCACCTATAGCCAGTTGATCCACGGCTTGAAAATCGGGGGCGTGGACCTGGACCGCAAGGTGCTTGCGGATATGGCCGTGCGCGATGCAGAAGGCTTCGCGGTGCTGGCGGGCTCGGCGAAGGAACACCTCGCCAAGGCGCCCAAGCCAGCGGCGGGGCACGCTGCAAAATCGCAGCCGATCCGCCACCACGAAGAAGGATAGGGGCCAGGGCGCTCGCGCGCCGGCAACCGCGCGCGAGCGCCTTTACAATCTTTTCCGCTTGGGGTCATCGTGCCGCAAGACGCCCTTCAAAAGACGCAATTGAGCTTCGATCAGCTGGGCTGCTCGTCGGAAGACGAACTGGCCGCACTGACTCGCGAACTGCTCACGCTCGCCGAATCCGAAGCGGGCGAAGTGCGCAGTGCCAACACGGCTGAACAATTCCGCATCAAGTGGCTGGGCCGCAAAGACAGCGTCAATTCGCGCATCACCGACAATTGGCTCAAGGCCGCTCCGCCCGAAGCGAAGAAATGGGTGGGCAAAGCGCTCAATCAGCTTCGACCGGCGCTGGAAGAGATCCTCAATCGCTGGAAAGGTTCGCCGGCTTCGCTTGCGACAGGCCCCGCGGTTGACCTGTCGCTTCCCGGCGCCGAGCGCGTCATCGGCACGCGCCATCTGGTGCGGCAGACTTTCGAGGAATTGCAGCGGATTTTCCTTTCCATCGGTTTCAGCGTGGTGGAAGGCCCCGAAATCGAGACGCCGTATTACAATTTCGAGGCTCTCAATATTCCCGAGCATCATCCAGCGCGCGACAACATGGACACATTCTATATTGAGGGCGCGCGCGGCGGGCACCTGCTGCGCACGCATACTTCGCCGATGCAGATTCGCACCATGGAAAAGCAACAGCCACCCGTGCGCATCGTGGTGCCTGGCAAGGCCTACCGCCGGGACAATCCCGACGCCACACACGGGTACATGTTCCACCAGATCGAAGGCCTAGCCGTGGACACCGACATCACCTTCTGCGATTTCAAAGGCACGGTGGAATATTTCGCGCGCGAATTTCTAGGCCCGAAAACGAAGACGCGCCTGCGGCCGAGCTATTTCCCGTTCACCGAGCCTTCCGCCGAGGTGGACGCCACCTGCCACGTGTGCGGCGGGAAGGGCTGCCGGGTGTGCAAGCATTCGGGCTGGATCGAGCTGTTTGGCGCGGGCATGGTGAATCCGGCGGTCTACGGCTTTGTGAATTACGATCCCGCGCGGCTTTCCGGCTTTGCTTTCGGCATGGGCGTGGATCGACTGGCGATGATGAAGTACGGCGTCACGGAGTTGCCGCTGCTGTTTCAGAACGATGTGCGCTTCCTGCGGCAATTTCCATAATTCGCTGAGATGCGTTGAGGAAAAGCGTTTCGGATGAAGATCGTCTACAACTGGCTGAAGGAATTCGTGGACGTTGCGGCCGCGCCGGCCGATCTGCGCGCTCGCCTTTCGCTGGCGGGCGTGGCGATTGATTCGATTGACGAAACTGCCGCAGGACCTGTCCTCGATGCCGAGGTCACCGCGAATCGTCCCGATTGCCTGGGGCATTATGGCGTGGCGCGCGAGATAGCGGCCATTTACCGGCTTCCGCAAAAACCGGTTAATCCGAAGCTGAAGGAGATTGGCGAGAAAGTCTCCAGCGCCGCGCACGTGGAGATCGAAGCGCGCGATCTTTGCGGCCGCTTTACGGCTCGGGTGATGCGCGGCGTGAAAATCGGGCCTTCCCCAGCGTGGCTGCGGGATCGCCTGGAAGCAATCGGCGAAAATTCGATCAACAACGTGGTGGACGTCACCAACTACATCATGTTCGAGCTGGGTCATCCGCTCCATGCTTTCGATTTCGACCGTGTCGCCGAACACCGCGTCCTGGTGCGCCGCGCGCGCGCCGGCGAAAAATTGCGAACGCTCGATGGAGTGGAGCGCACGCTGGAGAAAGATATGTGCGTGGTGGCCGATTCGTCGCGCGCGCTGAGCATTGCAGGCGTGATGGGCGGCGCCGAGAGCGAAATCAGTTCGGCGACGCGCAATGTGCTGATCGAATGCGCCTGGTTCGATCCGATTTCCGTGCGCCGCACCTCCAAATCGCTGGGACTGCGCAGCGAAGCATCGTACCGCTTCGAGCGCGGAGCGGATCCTGAAATGGCGGAGCTGGCTTCGCGCCGCGCCGCTGAATTGATTCAGCAGGTTGCAGGCGGCGAAATTCTTTCGGGAGTGGTAGACGTCTATCCGGGACGCGAGGCGCAGAAGACGATCGAACTGGCCCGCAAGGAGCTGCTGCGAGTGATGGGCTCGGATGTTCCCGACCGCGAGGTTGAGGAAATTCTCGGTGCGCTCGGCTTTCATCCGGTGCGCGTGGACACCAATCGCGGCAGTTCGGGTTCGCTGATGGCGAGATGGGAATGCCGCAGCGCTTCATGGCGTCGCGATGTGACGCGCGGCATCGACCTGATCGAAGAAGTCGCGCGGCACTACGGCTACGATAAATTTCCGCCGCGCCTGCCGCCCGCCAAGCGGCCCGCACAGCGCCTGCCGCATGCCGAAGCACTGGACCGGCTGCGCGAGCGAATCATCGCGCTTGGTTACCAGGAAATTGTCGAAATCCCGCTGGTGAATGCGGAGCGCGACGCGCTATTCCGTCCGGAAGGCATCGCTGCCGCGAAGATCGGGAATCCGCTGGCCGAGGATGCTTCCGTGATGCGCTCTACCGGCACGGTCAGCATGCTGGGCGCACTCGAATGGAATCTGAATCACGGCCAGCGCAATCTGCGCCTCTTTGAGATGGGTAAAGCTTACGAATTGCGCGACGGCCAGCCCGTGGAAACCGCGGCGCTCACGCTGGGCTGCACGGGTCTGGCGCGCGGGAAAAGCATCTCCGAAAGCGGCCGCCCGCTTGAATTTTGCGACCTCAAGGGCGATCTCGATTCCATTGGCGCACTGGCAGACGGACTCGCGTGGACCGCCCAGGGCCCGCCGTGGCTGCACTCAGCGGCAGGCCTTTCCGCACAACTAGCGCTCCCGCAGCGCGAAGGAGCCAGCGCGTCGGCGGTTGGGGTGGCCGGGCAGCTTGCGCCGGAAATCGCGAAGCGCTTCAAGCTTCGCCAGGATATTTTCGTTGCAGAGCTGCATCTCGAGCGGCTGCTCCAGGCTATCGAGGGGGCGCAGGCGGCGCGACGTTTCGTGGCGCTGCCGCGCTTTCCGGCAGTGGAGCGCGATTTTTCGGTGGTGCTGCCGGAGGAATTCACGTTCGGGCAAATTGAGGAAGCTATTCAGGCGCTGGGAATCGCGGAGCTGCAAAGCGTGCATCCCGCCGACCGCATCACGCACGCGCAGGCTCGGGAGCTCGCGCATGAACAGAAAAATCCCGCGCTGGCGGAGTTGGTGCCCGCGGGAAAATATTCGCTGATGATTCGCGTGGCGTTTCAGAGCGCCCAGACCACGCTCACCGACGCGCAAATTGCCGAATATTCCGCGCATATCATGGCCCGGCTGGAGCACGATTTCGGGGCCATTCTTCGCGCCAGCTGATTTTCGCTCTTTGCAGGCTATTTCGAGCGGCCGGCCGCCTCCGCCGCGGAATGACGTTGCGTCTGCGCCGCGCGTGGCCGAGAATGGCCTGGATGTGGCTGGGGCATAACCGGGGGAGAACCCACGTGAAAATCGAAATCTACGGGCAGAGTTACAACGTCGCCGCGGAAGGGAACGAAGATCATATCCGCGAACTCGGCGAGTACGTGGACGTCAAAATGCGGACAGCCTCGCAAGCCGCGCAGACCGTGGACTCCGTGAAGGTCGCCGTGCTGGCCGCGCTGAACATCGCCGATGAAATGTTCAGACTGCGCGATCGCCAGCAGCAACTGGAAGGCCCGCTGCGCAAGCGCGTGGAGCGCTGCGTTCACATGGTCGAGCGGGCGCTGGAGCGCTCCAACTAGCCTGGGGACTTTACGCAACGGACAACCTGACCCGCGCAACGCCTTGGCGACTGGAAGCATCTGAAGTATGATCTAAATCGGCTGCCCTCTGGGCGAGCCATCAGAATGTTTCAACGCACGACATTTCGACGTTTTCTGGTTCCGGTCACCCTGGTGGCCCTGTTGCTCCTCACCGTTGTATTCGGCGGCTTGTGGCATCACCACTCGACCTCGAGTGAAGCAACCTGCTCGATCTGCCACTTCGTGCATCAACCGATGGACCAGCCGCTGGCGGGCGTTCGTGCTCCTGCCCTGGCTCCGCTCGGCGTGCGAATCGAGCCGGGAGAAATAGTAGTAGCGCCACTGATCGAAGCGCGGCGGGTTCCCGCTCGCGCGCCTCCCCTCGTTTAACTCCCCGTCTGCTTTTAGCGCCACTTGCGGCGCGTCGATCCATTCAATTCTCTCTTTCCGCTATCAGAAGGACGAACGATTATGCTTTCCATTCGTGCCATTGGCGTCACTGTGGCCCTCGCGCTGGCGCTCCCGGCCTACGTTGCGGCCCAAAGTTCGACGGGCGAACCGGGGCAGCCACAGCCTCCCGTCGCGACGGGAGTCAACGGGCCGGTGCGCATCAGCCTGGACGACGCTATCCAGTTGGCGCTGCAGCACAACCATACTTTGAAGGCCGAGCAATCCACGATTCAGCAGAACGAGGCGCAGGAAATCACCGCCAACCTTCGCCCCAATCCCACACTTTCGGGTGACGCCCAGTTTCTGCCCTTTTTCCAGCCTGGCGCCTGGAACGCGACCTACATTGAAAATAACGCGCAGTTCGACATCGGGCTCGGCTATCTCTTCGAGCGCGGCAAGAAACGCCAGCACCGACTGCAGGCCGCGAAAGATGCCACAGCTGTGACGCGCTCGACGGTCGCCGACAACGAGCGGACCCTGGTGTTCAACGTGGCGCAGCAGTTCATCAGCGTGCAGCTCGCGGAATCCACTCTCGATCTCTCGCAGCAGGATTTGAAGAGTTTCCAGAACTCCGTGGACATCAGCCAAGCGCGCTACAAGGCGGGCGACATCAGCGAGGGCGATTTCCTAAAGATCAAGCTGCA
>JBAVQT010000473.1:0-2948 GCA_049694295.1 Candidatus Acidiferrales bacterium | reverse complement strand
GAGTAATAAAAAAGGATCGGCGGCTTCGCCGCCAGTATTGATATTCTGCGGCGCTTTGCTTTCGTTTGTGTTTCGTGAGCTGTGATCCTCGGAAAAAGCGAAATGGACTTGACGGCCGGAACGTCTCAACTCTTGACGGCACCAATGGCCGAACCCAGAGCTCCCCAAACCTCCCAGCTACATTCGGAGTCGAGACACCGGAAGGTGCGTGACAGGTAAAAGATCAGGAGACTAACCGAGATTGCGCGCAGGCAAGAAAATCGGCGGCGCGGGCCGGATCGGATAGAGTGCCTTGCGCGGTTGCAGAACTGCCGCCACCCTTGGCGGGAATTTCGTTGGCGGTTTCGCGAAAGAGGCCGCTCATATCGGCGGGCAACTCTTTCGATTTGGCGAAGAGAGCGAGGCCTGTTGCGCGCGTGACGAGAAGAGCGACGATGCCGGAGTTTTCGAGCAGGCGACCGGCGAGAGCGTTGAGATAGGCGAAGGAATCTTCCTCGACGACGGCCGCGATGACGCGAGGGCTCGCCTGCGCAGCGGACGCATGCGCGGCAAGCAAATCGCGCGCTTCGAACATCGCCAGCCGTTGAAGGCGGCGTTTTTCGGAGGAATAAAGCGAGCGGCGCTCGTCGATAATTTTTTCCACGATTGCAGGAACTTCGGAGGGACCGCAGGAGAACAGTTCAGCTGCGCGGCCGAGCGTCGAGAAATCAGCTCGGGCGACGCCCAGTGAGCGAAAACCAGCGACGAACTCGATGCGCCAGGAATCGCGGCGGCGTTCGAGTCTGCGCAGGAGCAGCAGGCCGGCTTGGCCGGTGCGAGAGAGATGCGTGCCTCCGCAGGGCTGAAGATCGAGACCTTCGATTTCGATGGCGCGAAGAGTTCCCTCGCGCGCAACGGATTTGCGGGCTCCGGCGGCCGCGAGATCTCCGGCGGTGCCGAAGCGAACGGAGACGACGCGATCCTCGAAAACAATCTCGTTGACGCGACACTCGGCTTCGGCCAGATGACGTGAAACTACCGAAGGCGCTTGCAGGTCTATCGTGGAAATTTCACCTCCGAGATGAAAAGACACGGTCGGAAAGCCGAAGAGTTCGATGAACACAGCAGAAAGAAGATGCTGCGCGGTGTGCTGTTGCATGTGATCGAAGCGGCGGGGCCAGTCAATCTCTGCGTGGACGGGCCCCGCGGGGACAGCAGCCGACACAAAATGGACAAAGTGGTCAGGAGGCGCCGAGGCGTCAGCAACCTCTACGACGGGAACGCCACCGAGAGTGCCTAGATCATGAGGCTGGCTGCCGGATGCAGGATAAAAGGCCGAGCGATCAAGCGTGACGCGAAAACGTCCATCGGGCTGAGGCTCGCAGGAAAGTACCGAGGCGTCGAAGGAGCGCAAAAATGAATCATGATAGTAGAGGCGGTCGGTCATCGATGGCGAGGATAGCATGGGGCGCGTCGAGAGTTAAAAATTGAAACCAAAGGGTCTCCGGGATTCGGAAAACTGGATCTGCCTCGCTTCGTGGCAGGACCTGCGACATTTCCGTTTTGAGAACATGTACAATCGGAGACTCTAACAATTCCCGCCACGAACCGAGGTGTGTGATGACGCAAAACCTACAACAAACAATGGCGCTGCTCGCGCGCATACCCGCTGTTCTCAATGCACTGCTGCGCGATCTTCCGGAAGCCTGGACGCTGCGAAATGAAGGTGAAAATACCTGGAGCGCCTTCGATGTGGTCGGCCATCTGATTCACGGCGAACGCACCGACTGGATGCCGCGGGCGAGGATGGTGCTTCAGTTCGGCGAGAGCCAAGCGTTCGAGCCATTCGATCGCTTGGGACAGGAGCGAGAGATTCAAGGCAGATCGCTGGAGCAGTTGCTGGATGATTTTTTGCGCTTGCGGTCGGAAAACCTGGACGAACTGCGTGCGTTGAATCTGCGGCAGGAGGATCTGGAACTGCGTGGAAGACACCCGGCTTTGGGAACGGTGACACTTTCGGAACTGCTGGCGGCCTGGGCGATTCATGATCTGACTCATCTGCACCAAATCTCAAGGATTTTGGCTCATCAATACCGGGATGCCGTGGGCCCGTGGGAGAAATACCTTGGGGTGCTGCAGTGCGCGGGGCACAGCGCACCGTAATGAATGGATGCAACCTCCGGCGAAGCGGCTCCAGGACCGGGCAATTGCCCGCGGGATTCGGACTTGACTGGACCGAGCGGAAGTATATAGTTCGCGAAGTTAACCGAAGCAATATTCATTACAAAAGATCAACGGTATATTACAACGCCGCGACGGTGGGGCCGTGAGCGGAATTCAGAACCGAGAGGAAGAGAAGATGAGCCTGAACATGAAAGCGACAATCCGAGCGGCCCAATCGATTGCGGTGTTGGCAATGTTGACGATGGTGTTGGGAACGAGCCATAACGCGGCAGGACAAGCGGCGGTGCGCGCGAGCGTGATCGAGGGGCCGAGCGGGGCAAGATTCGTGCAGCAGAACACGCCAGCATTTGTGCGAACGGCACGAGACATGGGTGCGGCGAACAGCGAAGCGCCGATGCGAGTGCGCGTGTGGCTGAAGCTGCACAATGCGAGTTCGCTGGATGCGCTGGTGAGGCAGCAATATCAAGAGGGGTCGCCGAAATATCATCAGTGGCTGACCAAGGGTGAATTGACTGCAAATTTTGCGCCGACGGCGGACGATGCAGCAACAGTGGAAAAATATCTGACCGGGCGCAATCTGGCGATCGTGAATCAGAGTACGAATCACCTATACGTGGACGCGGAGGGGAAGCTGGGCGACGTGCAGGCCGCGTTTGGCGTGCAGATCCACAATTTCATGGTAGCTGGAAAGATGCGGCGAGCGAATACGGCCGACCCAAGAATCGAGGATGCCGCGGGCGGTCTGGTGGCAGCGATCAGCGGACTGGCAGACACTGAGTTTGAAC
>JBAVQT010000472.1:0-4374 GCA_049694295.1 Candidatus Acidiferrales bacterium | reverse complement strand
CCTCCGGCGGCAATCGCAGTGAGCGCGACGAGCGCGCAGGCCAAAAAGTGCGCCGGTGAACCGCCCTTGCGACAATTACGAATCACCATTCACCGCTCACGAATCACCGATCGCTTCGTCCCGTCTCTGACCATTTTGCCCATCACCACCGCTCGCTTCGCGCCAGTAGCGCTCGGCAGATTATTCGTTCTTCCGTGCCACGCTTCGTACGCGAGCACGGCGAAAGCAAACGCCTCCTTCGCCTCGGCTTTAACTCCAAAACGCGCCGCGTCCACGATCGCGATGCCCGGCAACGCCGCCGCCAACTGCGCCATCATCAACGGATTCCGTGCGCCTCCGCCCGCCACAATCACTTCGTCCACGCGTACCCGCTCCAGGACGAATCTTCGCAGCGCGTCCGCAATCGAAAGGGAAGTGAACAGAGTCGCGGTCCGCACCATATCTTCATGACGCGCCCGGTGTTTCCGCTCCCAGCTCAACAGGCGCTCCGAGTACGCCTGTCCGAACTGTTCGCGTCCCGCCGTCTTTGGTGGAAGGAGCGTAAAATAATCGTCGCGCATCAGTCGTTCGAGCAACGCGGGTATCGTTCGTCCGGCCATTGCGCGTCGAGCGTCGCGATCGAAGCGTTCTCGTCCGCGTGTAGCCCTCTCCACCAACGCATCCACGATCATATTTCCGGGTCCCGTATCGAAAGCCATCACGCCTTCCGGTCGGCCGCCCGCTGGAATCACAGTCACATTTGCAATCCCGCCAATATTCAGCGCCACTCGACCCCGCCGCTCGTCGCGATACAGTAGGTAATCGACGAACGGTACCAGCGGTGCGCCTTGCCCGCCCGCCGCCATGTCTGCCGGACGAAAATCCGCAATCGTCGTCACCCCAGTGAGTCCGGCGATCACGCTAGGTTCTCCGATCTGCAAAGTGCTCGCGATCAAAGCGGCCCCGGCTCCGCGCGGCCCGCCGGTCCTTCTGGCAAAGCTCCGCCGTTTCGCTAGGCCCTGATGGAAAATCGTCTGCCCGTGCGATCCGATCAGCTCCACGCTTCCCATCCGCACGCCCCATCTCCGGCAGGCCTCCCG
Source organism: Candidatus Acidiferrales bacterium (assembly GCA_049694295.1). Lineage (GTDB taxonomy): Bacteria > Acidobacteriota > Terriglobia > Acidiferrales > UBA7541 > Palsa-295. Next base: position 3,295 of record JBAVQT010000472.1, on the reverse strand, counting down.
TGCCGCCCGCGCAAATTCCTGGCCCAGTCGAAAATTCATCTCGCTGATTTCGCCGGCCGTTGTGGCGCCGCCATTGGCAATCCGCAGAATCGTGTCGCGTATCCCGGCGCGAAATTCCGCGTGGTGGTGGCGCTCCAATCTTGCGCGAAGCGCTGGCGGCGCTCCCGCAATTCGCACAAGCGCCAAGTCAATTCCATCCGCCGAAGTTCCCGACATCATTCCCATCACGCGCATGGCATCTCCCGCTTAAATCTATGCACTCCGCAGCAGCCGTTACCTTCGAGTCACTTCATCTGCGCCTTCAATGCCGCCAGCAAGTTCAACGCTTCGATCGGCGTCAGACGATCCAAATCCGCCTCGCGCAACGCATCCAGCACGCGCCCGTCGATCGCAGTGAAACTCCTCTGGCCGTCTTCAGCGACATTGCGCGGCTGCCCGCGCCCAGCGATCTGGGTCTCTCCTCCGTCGCCTCGCGCACTGAACGACAATTCCCCGCTCAACTGTTCCTCGCTTTCTTCGTGTCTGCGCAAAATCTCTCTCGCGCGGTCGATCACCGACTGCGGCAATCCCGCCAGCCGCGCCACTTCGATCCCATAACTCTTGTCCGCGCTTCCTGGTTCGACTCGCCGCAAAAACACAATTTCATTCCCTGTCTCCTGCACGCTTACGTGAACGTTTTGCACTCCCGGCAGCAGCTCTTCGAGTTCGGTCAACTCGTGATAGTGCGTCGCAAATAGCGTCCTCGGCTGCGCTCCGGCCCACAACGACTCGACCACCGCCCATGCAATTGACAACCCGTCGAAGGTGGAAGTACCGCGTCCTACTTCGTCCAGCAACACAAGACTCGCGGGCGTCGCCGTGTTCAGGATTGCCGCCACTTCGCTCATCTCCACTAAAAATGTTGAGCGGCCCCGCGCTAAATTATCCGACGCGCCGATACGCGTAAAGATCCGATCCACGATGGGCAGCCGCGCCCGCGCCACCGGAACATACGATCCCATCTGCGCCATGATTTGAATCAGCGCGGTCTGTCGCAGATACGTAGATTTGCCGCCCATGTTCGGACCGGTAATTACCAGCAGGAATTGCTCACCATCCTCGAGATACAAGTCATTTGGCACAAACCGCTCCGCACGCTCCTCCAGCAATCGCTCGATCGCCGGATGTCGTCCGCCCGCGATCATCAGTTCTCCGCGCTGCCGTTTTCCGCTGCGATCGCGAAGCCGCGCTTGTGGTTGGCCATCGTCCTGGGAGGCCGCTTCAGCAGCGCCAGTGAAAACCACTACTCTTTCGCTTCCTGCGCTCTCTTCCGTGAATTCCGGCCGCGTATAGTTCCTGTCGGCCGCGAGACGCGCGAAGTTCACCAGCACGTCAGTCTGCGCCACGCTTGCAGCCGTGCGCCGCAACCGTGCCGCCTGGTGCGCGATCGCCTCGCGAATCTCGCCATAGATTCGCCGCTCCAGTTCGAGCACCTTGTCTTCCGCGGTCAGCACTTTCTGTTCCAGCGCTTTCAGCTCGGGCGTGGTGAAGCGTTCGGCGTTCGCCAGCGTCTGCTTACGTTCGTAATTCGCCGGAGCGAGATGCATGTTCGCCTTGGAAATCTCGATATAGAATCCAAATACTTGGTTATATCGAATCTTTAGCGACCCGATGCCCGTCCGCTTGCGCTCGCGCTCTTCCATTCCCGCGATGATCTGCCGCCCATCCTTCATCACGTCGCGCAACTCATCCAGTTCCGCATTAAATCCGCGGCGAATTACGCCCGGTTCGTTGGCAACAGCCGGTGGGTCGTCCGCGATCCCGCGCGCGATCTGTTCGCGTACGTCCGCTAACTCGTCCATCGACTCTCGCAATTCCGCGATCCGGCCCACACCAGCGCCCCGCTGCTGGGCCGGAACTTCTTCCGAGAGTTCCGCGAGCAGCGCTCGCAATCGCGGGATGTGCTCCAAAGATTCGCGCATTCCCCGCAAATCGCGCGGCGTCGCCACGCCCAGCGTTGCGCGACTCGTCAGACGTTCGAGGTCCAGCACGCGTTCCATGTCGCGCCGCAATTCCGCCCGCTCGATCGTTCGAGCGCGTAACGCCGCCACGGCATCCAGCCGCGCCTCAATCTCCTCTCGCCGGATTTCCGGCCGCAACATCCAGGCTCGCAGCAGTCGCGCGCCCATGCCAGTCGCCGTTTCGTCCATCGCATGGAGCAGCGTCGCGCGTGTGTCGTCTCCAGTCGGTTCCACCAGTTCCAGATTGCGCGCCGTCACCTGGTCGAGCGCCATCGCGTCCCGTTGTTCGTAGTACACGATTTGGTCCAGATGCTCGAGGCCCGTGCCGCTCGGCAATCCGATCGCGCCCGCCGCTTTGCCTTCGGGTACGCGGAGCACCGCAACCTCGCGGCTTCCGGCAATTCTTTCGCCAGGCCGCTGCGCTCCGATCGCACTTGTCTCGCGCAAGTAGTGAACGATTGCTCCAGCGGCCGCCACCGCGAGTCCGTGCCCATCTAATCCATATCCCTCCAGCCCTGTTACGTGAAATTGCTCCTCCAGTACCCGCCGTGAATAGTTCGCTTCGAACACCCAATCTTCGATGCGCGTTTCCAGCATTCGACCTTCGCCGCCCCATGCATGCGAGGATTTCGCAGCTTCGCTTTCCATGCCAGGGAACAGCGTCCTCGCCGCTGGCTGCTCGATCAGAATTTCACGCGGTCTCAAAATCCCGATCTCATCCTGCAGGCGCGCCTCCGCGTTTTTCCCCGAAAATTCCGTGGCGCGAAAATCTCCAGTAGACAAATCCACGTACGCAAACCCAATCGCTCCGCTCTCCGTCGCTTCGGCCGGGGCCGGGCCCCCGCCGCCTTGCCTCGGCCGGGCACCCACTCGCGCCGCCCTCGCGACCGCTGCCAAAAAATTATTCTCCTTTGCATCTACCAGTCCCGATCCACTCGCTGTCCCCGGCGTCAGGACGCGGATCACTTCACGCCGCACCAGTTTTTTCCCTGGGCCCGGCTCCTCCATCTGCTCGCAGATCGCGACTTTGTGCCCCGCGCGAATCAGTCGCGCGATGTAATTCTCCGCCGCGTGATACGGCACTCCGCACATGGGGACCGCTTGGCCCTTCTCCTTGTTCCTTGATGTCAGGGTAATCTGCAGCACTCGCGCTGCGGTTACGGCATCTTCGTAAAACAACTCGTAAAAATCCCCCAGGCGAAAAAGCAGCAGTGTTCCGGGATGCTGCTTCTTCACCCCGTGGTACTGCATCATCAGCGGCGTTGTGGGTTCATTCATTCGCGAAGAGTCTCAGG
>JBAVQT010000471.1:0-1895 GCA_049694295.1 Candidatus Acidiferrales bacterium | reverse complement strand
GGCCTTGGCCGCCGCAGACGGGAAATTGACGATTCGCGCGGGAAATGGCGAAGTGAACAAACTGGTGCAGACCTACGCGCAGGGGGCGGCGGGCGAGACATTCGCGTTGATCGGCTCGAGCGGGTATCTGGAGATTTCCATGAACAAGGGAAATGCCGCGAAGACGCTGGGCGTGGCGCGAGGGGCGGAAGTCACGGTGGAGTTGGGATAAACTCGGCGGATATTCGACGATTGAGTGGCGCGCATTTTATTTCGGCGGAGCAGTTCCCTACCCTGTTGGTCTGCAGCAAACCAGTTAAAAACTAACGCGAGAGATGCGTGACGATCAGGTGCGCGCGCATGCGGGGGTCGAGCCAGTCGCGGAGCGCGTCGCCAAGGAGGTTGAAGGCGAGCACGGCGGCGGCCACCGCCAACGCGGGAAAGAGCACCAGATGCGGAGCGTCAAAGAGGTGGGCGCGCGCGTCATTGAGCATTGCGCCCCAGCTCGGCATCGGAGCAAGCACGCCGACGCCAAGAAAGCTGAGCGTGGACTCGGCCAGGATGGCGCCGGCCATGGCGATAGTGGCTTGGACGAGAACCGGCTGAAGAATGTTGGGGAGAAGATGACGCAGCATGATGCGCGCATGAGAAGCGCCCAGCGATCGGGCGGCCAGAATGTATTCCAATTCGCGAGCCTGGAGAACCTGGGCGCGTGCGAGCCGCGCGTAGCCCGCCCAGCCGGTGACGATGAGCGCGAGAATCACTTTACCTATGCCCGGACCCAGAAACGCCGCGAACGCGATGGCCAGCAAAATGCCGGGAAATGATAGAAACGCGTTGATGAGCACGATGTTCACGAAGCGGTCGAACCACCCGCCGAAATACCCGGAGAGCAAGCCGACGGCGAGGCCGACGATTCCCGCGCCAAGCACCACCGAGATTGCCACGGTCATTGAGACGCGCGCGCCGTACACCACCCGTGCGAAAACGTCGCGGCCCAGATCGTCGGTACCCATCCAGTGCGAGAGGCTGGGACCCGCGAGTCGCGCCGGAAGATTCTGTGCGGTGGGACTGCGGTGCGCCACCAAAGGCGCGGCGATGGCAACCAGGACGAGAATCAACGTCAGCGCAAACCCGATACGCCCCGGCGCGCTGCGGCGAAGAAAATCGGTCAGCACATTCGTGTGACGCTTGCCGGACGACGGAAGACGCCCGGGATCGGCGCCGGCCATGAATTCGTTGGCGTTGAGCGCGCTCATTCGAAGCGCACCCGGGGATCGACGAGTGAGTAGATTACGTCGGTGAGGAGATTCACGGCAACGTAAGAAACGGCAATCAACAGAATGCAGCCTTGCAGCAGCGGATAATCGCGCGACTCGATAGCCTGGACGGCCAGACGTCCGATACCGGGCCAGGAGAATATTGTCTCCGTGACGATGGTGCCGGCCAGAAGCGTGCCGAATTGCAGGCCCAGAATGGTGATGATCGGAATGAGCGCGTTGCGAAAAGCGTGGCGGAAGAGCACCGCGGATTCGGAGAGGCCTTTCGCGCGCGCGGTGCGAACGTAGTCGCTGGAAAGCTCCTCGATCACGGCGCTGCGGACCATGCGCGTGAGAATCGCGGCCAGCGCGGCGCCGAGGGTGATTGCGGGAAGCACCAGATGGGCTGGGCCGCCGCGTCCGGAGACGGGCAACCAGCCGAGATACACGGAGAAAATCACAATCAATACGGGGCCCAGCGCGAAATTGGGAGCCGCGAGACCGAAAAGCGTAAAGAGGCCGACGGCGTGGTCGGTCGTCGTGCCGCGACGCTGTGCGGCGAGCATCCCCGCGGGAATACCGACAGCTGCGCAAACCAGCAGCGCCACAAAGGCGAGCAGCAGCGTGGCGGGATAGTGTTCCAGCACGACGCGCGTG
>JBAVQT010000470.1:0-4677 GCA_049694295.1 Candidatus Acidiferrales bacterium | reverse complement strand
GCGCCGGCAATTCCTTCTTGTCGAAAGCCGCATTCAGATCCTCGAACATTTGAGCCTTGGATCTCCCGGCCAGTACCGACTCGGTTTTCTTGATGGTTAACGGCAGGTAGGATCGCGCGGCCGGCGCGTTGAAGCAGATCGCCCCCCGCAGCTTGGGATTCCAAAATTCGGGATCGTCGATTCCGGCGGTCCACGATCGTTCCACCATGCACACGAAACCATTCTTGCCTTTGACAGCGATTTCGTAGCCATGCCGTCCGAGGACCATGACTTCGGCATCCTGTGAGATGGATTCCGGAGCGGCGCTCCGCGCCAGCGCAATTTCGGCATTTGGCGCCATCAAGTATTGGTCCAGCGGCGCCATGCTCGGATATGGCGACTTGACTTCCTGCGCTTGCGCCTTCCACGCCGCGCCAAGCACGACAACCAGCACCAAGCAGCCGCTCAATAACAATGTCCTCAGAGCATTCCGCCTCATGGATTTCTCCTGAGCTTATGGATTCTTGCGATCCAATCGCGCCAGGTAGCGGCGCGCGACTTCTTCGACATCGGCATCATTATGTGCGACCAAGGCCAGCAGTGCAACTCAAGCAGGCGCGCGTCGCGCCTCGCCTCGCATGCGACTCATCGCGCCTACATCCGCCCGCCCGTCACCAGCGCCAGAAATTCATCGCGCGTCTGCTTGTTGTCGCGAAAACCGCCCAGCATGTGGCTCGTCGTGGCCGTGGAATTCTGCTTTTCCACCCCGCGCATCACCATGCACAGATGCCGCGCCTCGATGATCACGCCCACACCCTGCGGGCTCAGCTGTTTCTGCAGCGCCTCGGCAATCTGGCTGGTCAGCCGCTCCTGGATCTGTAGCCGCCGCGCGTACATGTTCACCAGCCGCGCGATCTTGCTCAGCCCCACCACTTTCTTCGTTGGAATATACGCCACGTGGCATTTCCCGAAAAACGGCAGCAGGTGGTGCTCGCACAGGCTGTACAGTTCGATGTCCTTCACCACCACCATCTCGTCATAGCACACGCTGAACATCGCGCCATTCAGCAATTTGTCCGGGTCTTGCCGGTAGCCGGCGGTCAGAAATCGCATGGCCTTCTCAAAACGTTCCGGCGTGCGCCGCAGCCCCTCGCGATTGGGATCTTCGCCCAACTCGACAAGCATCTGGCGCACCAGTTCGGCAATGCGTCCGGTGCTGTGCGCTTCAGGCATCACAATTTCCGCTGTCTCGCTCTCGCTCATGATCTCCTCGCTCTCATTAGCTTGCCTTGGCACTTTGTATTGGCTCGATCTCTCTGCGAGCTACCTTCACCGCCGTCGTCGCTGCCGTTCAATTCTTTGCCGCCCAAGGGACGCCCTCGCCCGGCTCGCCGTCATACTCGAAACTATTCAAGCTGGTCTCTTCGATTCGTATGCGGGCGAGCCTGGCCGCCGGAAATTTCTGCAGCCGCCGGAAAATTGCGCGGCACACATTTTCGGTGGTCGGCACCACCGCCGCAAACTCCGGCACTTCCTCGTTCAGATTGCGATGGTCAAAGGCTTCCAGCACTTCCCTCTCGACAAACGGATCGAGCTCCGCGAGATTCGCAATCATTCCCGTCGCCGGATCCACCACGCCGCCCAGCGTTACTTCCAGCGAATAGTTATGTCCGTGCCCGTGGGGATTCGCGCACTTGCCGTAAATGCGCCGGTTCTCCGCTTCGCTCAGCTTCGGCGAATGCAATCGGTGCGAAGCCGCAAACCGGTACCGCCGCGTCAGCGTGACGCGAGGCCCGCCGCTCATGCGCGCTCCCCAGCCGTGCAGTCCGCGAACAAATCCGGCGACTCGTAAAGCCGCACGCGATCCAGCCGCCCCTTGTTAATTTTCGGCTCCAGCAGGTTCCAGATCGCCGTCGCGATGTTCTCGCAAGTCGGAATTTTTCCCGCCAGCTCCGGCACTTCATAATTCAGGTGCCGGTGATCCATGCGCTCCACCACCTCGCGCTGCAAAATATCCTTCAGCTCTTTCAAATCGAGCACCATGCCCGTCGTGGGATCGGGCTCGCCCGCCACGGTCACTTCCAAAACATAATTGTGCCCATGCCCGTGCGGATTATTGCACTTGCCAAAAATTCTGCGGTTCTCCTCCGCCGAAAAATCCGGGTTGTGATAGAGATGCGCAGCGGAGAACTCGACTTTTCGTGTAATCCGGATCATGGCGTCCTGGCCGGGTAGGCGCGCCCTTTCCACTCCACCGCGCCTCGCGTATTTTTCCACCACGAAGCCAGCAGCGCAGCGCCGTAAAGACACACACCCGGTATGTAATATTGGATGTAAGAAAAGGGGTACAGATTCCGGTGCAAAGCCGCGCCAAACTGAATGTGCCGCGTAAACAGGCTCCCCACCACACAGCCCACCAGCAGCGGCGCCAGCATCGCGCCCGTCCCGCGCCAGCCGCCCAGAAAATGAATCGCCGCGATCGCGCCGAGCGCCACCGCCTCCGGCCACGGCACGTATTCCGTCAGTTCGATCAGCGTGCCTTGCGGCGTGCCGCCCATCAGCGCGTACAGATTTTTCGTCCAGCCTTGCCACATCGCTCCCAGCGTGCGATACATCCGCGTGCGAACCACCCCCATCGGCGCGGTAAAATAAATTCCGTAGCCCGCGCGTTTCACTCGCCGCGCCAGGGCCACATCCTCCAAAATTTCTCCCGCAATCGCCTCGTGCCCGCCGATCGCGCGATACACATCCCGCAATATCATCACGAACTGCCCATTCGCCGCCGCGTCTGGCAAATCAGGATCGTTCACCCGCGCAAACGAAAATTTTGACTCCAGCCGGCAATAGATCATCGGAATCAGCGCGCGCTCCCAGAAAGATTCCAGTTCCTGCTCGGGCGAATAGGAAACCAGCATAGCGCCGTGGTCCACCGCATCGCACAAAGCGCGCCTCGTCGAACCGAGATAATGATAGGTATCCGCGTCCGTGAACAGCAGCCACTCGCCCGCCGCCTCCGCCGCTCCCACCCATGCCGCATGATTTTTCCCCACCCACCCCGCGGGCAGCTCGCCCGCCTCGATCACCTTCAGTTTCGGAATTCGCTGCGCCAGCTCCGCCAGAATCGCCCCCGTCCCGTCGCTCGATCCATCATTCACCACGATCACCTCTGCAATTTCCGCCTGCGCCGCCACGGATTCCACCGCTCGCGCAATCGAAGCCTCTTCATTTCGGGCAGGAATGATGGCGGAAACCAACAGTTTGGGTTCCAATCTGCGGAAGGGTGCCGCTAAACCGCTCGCTATCGCAGGAGCGATACCTTTATTATAGGCTGGCGGAGGACAGCGTTGAAGAGGAATCTCAAGACAGCCCTGATTCTAGCTTTCCTGGCGGGCCTGCTCTTTCTTTTCATCACCACCGACTATCGCCAGGGCGAGCCCAGCCTGCGTGGCAGCCCCGAAAAAAATTTCGCCCTCACTCTCGACGGCAAACCCGCGCATCTCGCCGATCTTCGCGGCCACGTCGTGGTCCTCAATTTCTGGGCCACCTGGTGTCCGCCCTGCGTCGCGGAGGCTCCCTCGCTCAATCAGCTGCAGGCCCGCATCGCTCCGCGCGGCGGCGTCGTCCTCGGCGTCAGCGTGGATGACGACCAGGCCGCCTACGATGCCTTCCTCAAGAATTACAATATCGACTACCCCACCTACCGCGATTCCACCAAGCAGATCGCGCTCGATTACGGCACCTCCATGTATCCCGAAACCTACATCATCGATAAACGCGGCCGCCTCGACCGCAAAATCGTAGGCCAGCAGGATTGGACCGACTCCGAATTGACCGTCTACTTCGATTCCCTGCTCGATCAGAAGTAGCTCAAGCCCCAACCGGGCCTCACGCCGGCACGCTGGGCCCACCCCTGCGCTCTCACACAAATACAGCATTGACTGTATTTGCTAAACTCGCGCCGCGAACCAAACTCTGCAGTGGGTCATCCCTTCGCACGCCGCCACACCCGTGCGAAGCCAGCTTCACATACCACGCCTCACCGAGAGGTCGAGACAGCAAGATCCCATCCCAGCTCTGGAGGTCGCCATGGGTTCATCCATCCTGCGGGACAATTTTGGACGCCATTACCCCACTCCCCCTCGCACGCTTCCTCGCAGCGCCACCCCCTCCAAATCGCCCGAAGCCATCGCCCGCAATCTCCTCGCTCTCGCGGACGTGCTCGTCGACGGCCACCGCCCCTGGGACATCGCCGTCCACAATCCGCGCTTCTATGAATGCGCGCTCACCCGGGGCGCCCTGGGCCTCGGCGAATCTTACATGGACGGCTGGTGGGACTGCCCCGACCTCGCCGGATTTTTTAGCCGCATTCTCGCCGCTCGACTCGATAAAAAAATTCCCCTGAATTGGGGCCTCCTCCGCATTTTCATCAAGGCCCGCCTTCTCAATCCTCAGTCCGAATCCAAGGCTTCCGCCAACGTGCGCCGCCACTACGACATCGGCAACGATCTCTACTCGAGAATGCTCGGCAGCCGCATGCTCTATTCCTGCGCGAATTGGGAGCACGCCGCCAATCTCGACGACGCCGAAGACGCCAAGTTCGACTTCATCTGCCGCAAGCTGCGCATCGAGCCCGGCATGAAAATTCTCGATCTCGGCTGCGGCTGGGGCGGCTTGTCAAAATATCTCGCCCAGCAGCAC
>JBAVQT010000469.1:0-3079 GCA_049694295.1 Candidatus Acidiferrales bacterium | reverse complement strand
TTGTGTACGTTCGCCGATGAGATTGCGGCGGGAGCGAAGGTGAAGTAGCGAGCGACGCTGGCGGGAGATGGCTTGGATCGCGGACACGATTGATTATGGATATTGTCGACTCGCACGCGCATTTGGAATTTGCGAATTTCGATGAGGACCGGGCGGCGATGATGGAGCGCGCGCGAGCGGCGGGAATTTCAACGCTGCTGGCGATCGGAAGCGGAAGCGGCGTGGAGCGGCTGGACGCGGCAATTCCGTTTGCGGAGCAGCACGACTGGATTTACGCGACGGTGGGGATTCATCCGCACGACGCGGCGGCGGCGACGGAAGAAACGTTTGCGCGGCTGGAAGAGCTGGCGCGGCATCCGCGAGTGATCGCCTGGGGCGAATCGGGGCTGGACTATTATTACGATCATTCGCCTCGCAAGGCGCAGCAGCAGGTGCTGCGGCGGCAGTTGGGGCAAGCGCGAGCGGCGAAGCTGCCGATGGTGATCCATTGCCGGGATGCCTGGACGGATTGTCTGGCGATTTTGGACGCGGAGTGGCGATCGATCGGGCTGGGGGGGATTTTTCATTGTTTCACGGGGACGCTGGAAGAGGCGCGGCGCGGGATCGAGATGGGGTTCGTGGTTTCGTTTGCGGGAAACGTGACCTATCCGAAGATGCAGCAGCTTCGCGACGTGGCGCGCGAATTGCCGCTGGACGCGATGCTGACCGAAACCGACTCGCCGTTTCTGCCGACGCAGGGGCGGCGCGGCAAACGGAACGAGCCGGCGTTCGTGGTTGAGGTGGCGCAAGCCTTGGCGAATGTGAGAAACTTAGCGCCAGAAGAGATGGCGGCTCGGGCGGCCGCAAATTTCAGGCGTTTCTTCCGGATTGGCGCCAGCGGCTCCCCGGCGAAATCCGCGTTCGATCAAAAACCAGCTCAGGGGTAAAGTCAGCGAATGGCATTCGCCGTTCAAATCGCCAAGGGGATTTTCGATCTGATACGCGAAGATCTGTCCCTGGTGGAGCAGGAAATCGCGGCGCAAAACGACGCGGCCATCGAGCCGGTGGCGGCGATTTCGAGCTATCTGCGCGAAGGCGGCGGCAAACGGTTGCGTCCCGCGCTGCTGCTGCTGGCGGCGGGAGCGTCGGGCTATCGCGGGCCGAGCGCGATCCGGCTGGGCGCGGTGGTGGAGCTGATTCACAGCGCGACGCTGATTCACGACGACGTGATCGATGGCGCAAACACGCGCCGAGGACGTCCGAGCGCGAACGCGCGCTGGGGCAATCACATGAGCGTGCTGGCGGGCGACTGGTTGTACATGCAGTCGTTTGAAATGGCGCTGCGCGAGCGGAATTTCGCGATTCTGGATATCCTGATTGACCTGACGCAAAACATGGTGGAAGGCGAACTGCTGCAGCTCACGCACCTGGGGCGCATCGAGCTCACGGAAACAGAGGCGATGGAGCTGGCATTTCGCAAGACGGCGTGCCTTTTCACTGGATGCGCGCGGCTGGGGGCGGTGCTGGGGCGGCAGCCGAAGCAGTTTGAAGATTCGCTGGCGGAATACGGCAGAAATGCTGGGCTGGCGTTTCAACTGGTGGACGATCTGCTGGATTTCACGGCATCGCCCGAGCAACTGGGCAAGCCGGTGTTGAGCGATCTGAAGGAAGGCAAAGTGACACTGCCGCTGATTTTCGCGCTGGAGAAGGAAGCGGCGCGGCCGGCGTCAGCGAACGGGCACGGCGGCGGGCACAGCGAAGGCCGGCGGCTGGTGGCGAAGGTACTGGAGGAGCGTGGATTTAATTCCGTGCGGCCGGAGCAGATCACGCAACTGGTGCGCGAGACGGGCGCGCTGGAGCGGGCTTCGAAATTGGCTCGCGATTATGTGGGCCGCGCCAAGGAATGCCTGGCGGAGTTGCCGGATACGGAATACCGGCGCGCGTTGCTGGCGGTGCCGGATTTTATTTTGGAGCGAGAGAGTTAGAGCGGCGATTTCCTCCCTGTGGTCAGCGGCAATCCCTCAGCAGTCCGGTCGGAATTCAAGAAGAGCGAAAAGTGGCAGCCATATTTTCAATGGTTACAAGCTATCTCATAAATGGCAACGTACGGAAACGTTAGTTCCTCAGGGGCTAAAGCCCCAGGTTTTCTTGCGCTCATTGTCGGAGCTGAAGCTCCGACCCCCTGAAAACCATTTATGAGACGCGCTCTAGTGCGTTGGCGCGGCGGATTGGTCATGGGGCTTGGTGATTATGATGTGGTCGAGGAAATCGCCCTGATCGGAGACTACTATGTCGGCGGAAATTTGGTCGCCGGGCGCCAGACGGGCGAGGTCGCTGGGGTTGCGGACCTGGTAGGGCATTTTCATGGCGTCCATGAAACCGGGGACGGCCTGGCCATCCACGACAATGAAGCCTTCGCGGGCCTCGACCGAGGTGATGGTGCCATTGAGCGGATGGCGCACTTCTTGAGATTTGGGTTTGGCGCTGCAGGCGCAGATTGTGACGCCGAGCAGCAAGGCGAGCGATAGCAGTGAAAACCGTTGAGTGATGCGGCTTGCGGCAGTGACTGTGCGTGGCGGCATTAGTAGTGAAACCTCCAGCGAAATTCGGCGAAGAGCTCGCGGGGATCATTGTAATGGAAACCGCCGAAAGTGAGGCTGTTATCGAGCAGGACGCGGCGGTTGGTGAGGTTGAGGCCGGTGAGCGTGATGGTGTACTTTTCCAGGAAATTTTTGCTGAGCGTCAAATCCCAGGAAGTGTGGCCCGGCAGATAAGCGCCCGGATACTGGGCGTTGGGATCTCCATTGGTGAATCCGGAGCCGTAGTAGACGTTGGATGAAACCAGCGACTTCCACGGCAGAGTGGCTTCGAATCCGAAATTCAGGGTGTTGCGCTGGTCGTGATCGAGCGGCGCGTAGCCGGGCGGGGGCTGGCAGGCCGGACTGGCGGGTGGGAAGCAGATGAGGCCGCCGGTGATCGCGCCGCGGGCCTGCGCCAATTGATTGGAATAGGCGAGGTGAACGTGGCCGCGATTCCAGAGACGCGGCGAACGCAGGGTGATCTCCCAGGCCTGGATGAGCGCGCCGTCAATGGTGACGGG
>JBAVQT010000468.1:0-2569 GCA_049694295.1 Candidatus Acidiferrales bacterium | reverse complement strand
AGTGCGATTGATCGAATACAAAGCCGTTGGTCATTTTTACGCTCCTCTGCCGATCTCAAGCTTGCAAGGCACGTTTAAGATTCCATTCCACTCGTCTCGTGCATGTTGATGCACCTCGGTTGCGATGATCAAATCGGGCGCGCAGTCCCACAGATCCACAACCTGGCCGTTCTCCCACAAGCTCACCTGCCAGGAATAAGCGCCGGGCCGCAGCGGCAACGTGGGAAACGTGTAAAGAAACTCGTGCGTGCCCGGCTGAAGCTCGACTTGGTCGGTAGCCCAGGCCCACATCAGCTCGCGATTTGAATTAAATAGAGCAATTCCGTGATGGCCGTGACGAATCGGAGCAAGCGCCTCGAGCGTGAAGGCCACTGTAACAGCGCCGAGCGTCGTCAGAAGATTTGGCAGCTCGGACTCGTCTTCTTGCACCCGCCAGCGGAGAAAGCGCGCCTTGGTGCGGTTGGCGCCGTCACGCGGATTCTTCTTCCATTCTCCCGAACTGAGCTCCGCTTCGTACTCGCCGAGGATGATGCCTGGCGTCCCAGTCCGGTAAATCTCGCCGCTTTCAAACCAAAACACGCGCTGGCAGAGGCGGCGGACCTGATTCATCTGGTGGCTGACGAATACGATGGTGCGGCCCGTCTTCGAAACTTCTTCCATCTTGCCGAGGCATTTTTTCTGAAACGCGAGATCGCCGACCGAGAGGACCTCGTCCACAAATAAAATTTCGGGCTCGAGGTGCGCGGCCACCGAAAATGCCAATCGCATCTGCATGCCCGAACTGTAGTGTTTCAGCGGCGTATCCAGGAAACGCTCCACTTCAGCGAACTCCACCATCGCATCATGCTTGCGCAAAATTTCCCGTCGCGACATGCCCAAGATCGCGCCGCTCAGAAAAATATTCTCCCGGCCGGTCAACTCCGGATGAAAGCCAGTACCGACCTCGAGCAGCGTGCCGACGCGGCCGTGAATTTCCGCGAAGCCGGTGGTGGGCCGCGTGATCCGCGAGAGCAGCTTCAGCAGCGTGCTCTTTCCGGCGCCGTTGCGGCCGATCAGGCCGACCACCTCGCCCTGCTGTACGTCGAACGAGACATCGCGCAGCGCCCAAAGATGTTCCACCGTGCGGCGCGCGCCGTTACGTTTGAAAGGAGCCGAAAAGGCGCGCGCAATCACGTCCCGCAAGGCGAGATAGCTCTCGCGCTCGCCGATGCGATAGCGCTTGCCCAGGCCTTCCACGTGGATCACGGAATCCGTCATTTTCTACGCCACATCCGCGATGGTGGTTTCCATTTTTTGAAAATACGCCAAGCCGCTCAAGAGCAGCGCCAGCACGATGCCCGTTGAAACCAGAATCAGGTGAATCGGCGGATCGCCTTGCCCCGCAAGCGACCATCGAAATCCTTCGATCACCCCGGCCATCGGATTTAACCCGAAGAGCCACCGCCATTTCGCGGACATGAGCGACGGCGGATAGATTACCGGCGAAGCAAACAACCACAATTGGATCAGAAAAGGCAGCACGTAACGCACATCGCGATAAATCGCATTGAGCGCGGAAAGCCACAGCCCCACGCCTAGCGCCGTCAGCATGGCCAGCAGCAAGAACGCCGGAAGCCACAGGATCTGCATGGTGGGACGAAGATGGTAATAAACCATCATGATGGCGAAAATTACGAACGAAATCCCAAAATCCACCAAACCCGAAAGCACCGCCGAGAGCGGCAGCACCAGCCGCGGGAAATAGACCTTGGTGATGACTCGCTGATTCTCGACGATCGTGTTCGTCGCGTTCGCCAGCGACGCCGCAAAATACATCCAGGGCAGCAGGCCGGCCAGCACGAACACCTGGTACGGCAATCCCTCCGACGGTATGTGCGCCAGCTTGCCGAAGAACAGTGTGAACACGGTCATGGCCAGCAGGGGCTGCAGCACGGCCCAGGCCGCGCCGACCGCCGTCTGCTTGTAGCGAATCTTGATATCGCGCCACACAAAAAAGTAGATCAGCTCGCGCGCTTGCCACAATTCAGCTACGGGCACCACCCACCAGCGCGTGGGAGGAGTGATGCGCAGCACGGGAACGGGCGGGGCCGCGGCTATTGGAACTTGGGTGGCGGCGCTCGTTTGGCTCGCAGCATTCATGTGCTATTCGCTCCCCTCGGGCGCGCCCGATTTGAGCTGATGGACGTCTTCTTCTTCGATGTGGTTCATAAGCTGGTGGCGCCGCAAGAAATAGTTCTTCACAGTCCGAACCGCTTCAGGCGGAACCACGGCTACCTGGTTGTAAGCCGCTTCGCGAAAGGAAATTGGACCGCGCGCCGGGATCAGATGTACGCCCCACTGGAAGATGAGTCCTAGGTTCCAGAGAATCAGGAACAACGTAGCAGAATTGGCAAGCACGCGAGTGGGACGGCCCTGGCAAAAGCGCGCGAGGCGGTCAAAAAACGCGGCAACGCCCAAAATGAATAGGGGACTTAATGAAACGAAATACCGACTCCCGAACGATGACATGCCGTCCCACGTCGGCTGGATTGAAATCACGTAATAAAATGCTAGAAACGCCACCAGCAGG
>JBAVQT010000467.1:0-9952 GCA_049694295.1 Candidatus Acidiferrales bacterium | reverse complement strand
GTTGGGCGATCCCATCGCGGCGGTCCGCGAATATCAGGCCGCCGTCCGCCTCCAGCCGAGCGAACCGAATTATTTCGACTGGGGCGCCGAGCTGCTCCTTCATCGCGCCGCCCAGCCGGCCCTCGAGGTTTTCACCCAAGGATCGAACGCCTATCCGCAATCCGCCCGCATGCTCGCGGGCCTTGGCGCTGCCCTCTATGCCGCCGGTTCTTACCAGCAGGCCGTCCTCCGCCTCTGCGATGCCTCGGACCTCCAGCCGGCAGACGCCGCTCCGTATGTTTTCCTCGGCGAAATGGAAATTGCCGCGGCGGCGCCGCTGCCCTGCGCCGCGCCCAGGTTGGCGCGATTCGCGCGCGAGCAGCCCGGAAATGCTCTAGCCAATTTCTATTACGCCATGGCGCTCGAGAAGCAGGAGAGGGGATCGCAGGATCTCACGGGCGCGCGGCGGATCGAAACACTGCTCGAAAAAGCCGTGGCCGCTGATCCCAGCCTGGGCCGCGCTTTCCTGCAGCTCGGCGTCCTGTACGCCGCGCGCGGCGATTCCGAGCGGGCCATCGCCGCCTACCGCAAAGCGGTTGCGGCCAGCCCGGATCTGGCCGACGCTCATTACCAACTCGCCTTGGCCTGCCGGCGCGCCGGCGACGAGGCTCAGGCTCAACGGGAATTTCAGGCCTATCAACAGGCTCGGAAAGATGAGCAGGCCGCGGCCGAGCGCCGGCGGCGCGAATTGCAGCAATTTCTCGTTGTCCTGCAGGGTCCCGCAGCGGCCTCGCCGCCCCGCTGAAATCCGCCCGGTAGCGAATCCCGAAACATCAAATGTCCGCGCTCATTCATTTTCGCAACCGATCGAAGATCTCGCCCACCCGCCCGCGAGTCAGTGCCCGAACGAGCGCCGCGCATTTGAGCCCGGCGCGTTCGTCGGCCGAGCATTGCCCCAGGTTTCCGCCGTGCCGTCCCGCTTCCGTCCGCGACCGCGGATCATTTCACGCCGTCGAGCTTCCGCAGATAATCGCCCCACTTCGGATCGTAGCCCTTCACCCGATTCTCTAGCCGAGCGCCTTCCTTCCACCAGTGCGCCTTGCCGCGGCCCATGCTCACGCCCTTCCGGGTGTGCATGTCCAGCATGAAGTCCTGCACCTCCACTTTCCTCTCACCCCGCGCCACCACTTCGCGCGTCCAGCCCGCCAGCTCCATGGACATATTGTCCTTCGCGGCCGTCGCTAGCAGCCGCACCGCGTGCGCGCAGTAGATCCAGCGGTCTCCGCGGTCTGGCATGCGCTGCCGCTGCTGGTTGAGCGCTTCGATGATCGCCGGCGCGGCCGCCAGGCCCAGCCCCACGTCTTCCGTGGCGATAATCTCCAGACGCCGCCACAGTACCTCCTCCGTCTCCGGACTCGAGGAGAAGAGTTCGTAGGCCGCCAGCGCCGCCTCTTCCACCCACCCTCTCCGGATGGACTTCTGCAGCACCGAGCGCAGTTCGTCCACTCCGTAGCCGTTCGCCGTGGTAGTGCGGCTCCAAATGTCCTGGCTCTGATAGTTCTGTTCGTCTTGGTGTTTCGGCGTCATCGTGCTCCTTTCGGCGATGCCGTAAATTCAGCTGTAGCGCCTCGCAACCGCTCTCTCCATGAGCGACGTGGCTCCATAAAGTGCCAGCGCGATCGCCATGCTGATCAGCGAAGCGGCCAACGCTTGGTCCATGGCCAGGTCCGCCGTCGAGGTCGCGATCAGAAAGCCCAGCCCGCCCGTCTGCATCAGGAATTCGGCGATCAGCGCCGCGAGGACGCTCTGCACCGAAAGCACCCGGAGGGCCACCGCCAGGCGCGGCAGCGCCGCCGGCAGCGCCAGCCGCCACAGCCTGCTCCAGCGTCCCGCACCCTGCACGCTGAAATACTCTTCCGCCATGGGCGGCAGCGACCGCAGGCCCGCGTACGAGAAAACGAAGGCCGGCAGAAAACACAGGATGATCACCGTGACAAAGACGGTCCGATCGTCGTAGCCGAATATGCGCATCAATATCGGGATCAGGCACACCACCGGCACCGAGGTCAATAGCAGGGCCAGCGGAATGCTCACCGCCGCCAGGATTCGCGACAACCACATGCCGATGGCCAGCAGCAGCCCGCACAGCAGCCCCGCAATCATGCCGAACAGCGAAACTGCCAGGGTGTGCAGAGTCGGCTGCACGTATTCCGACGGGTTGCGGATCAACTCGCGCACCACCGCGAGCGGCGTCACGATCACGATTCCGTTCAATCCGCTGTGCCGCACCCAGAGGCTCCAGGCGGCTACCAGCAGGATTGCGGCCCAGGCTTGCGCCCAGAATTGCGCCCAGATGTGCGCGATGACTCGTTTCATTTGCCGAACCTCTGCAACACCAGCCGTTCCAGCGCCGCAGCCATCAGGAAAGCGGTCAGCGACATCGCCGCCGCCATCACCACCGCCGCCCACATCAGCCGGATCTGGAAGTTCTGCATCGCGTTCAGGATAACCAGTCCCAGGCCGTGCGGCGCGCCAAACCATTCGCCCAGAATCGCTCCGATAAACGCCGCCGCCACCGCCGCCTTCAGCCCGCTGGCGAGATGTGGGAGCGAGGCCGGCAGCTCGAGATAACATAGCCGCTTCCAGGCGTTCGCTCCGAAGCCGTTCATGGCGCGGTGCAAGGCCGGCGAGGCCGCAGCCAGGCCCGAGGACGCTGCCACGTAGAAAAGAAAAAATACCTGGATGCCGGCCAGCACTGCAGGAGTCTGGCTGCGGCTGAAAACCACGATCAAAATCGGCCCGATAGCGATCGGCGGCGTCGCATTCACCAGCACTGCCAGCCGGTCCAGACCCGGACGCAGCGGCGGCAAGAGATGAATTACCACCGCTAGCAGCACTGCCAGCAGGCCTCCAAGCAGCAGTCCCCGGGCCGCCGATGAGAGCGTGTACACCGCCGAATGCGCCAGCGCCGGCAGCGTGCCCGGATCCACCAGCGTGCGCACCACGTCGCTCAACGGCGGCAGCATCGGGCCCACCATCCCCGCCTTGCCGGCCCACTGCCACGCGCAGAAAAAAGCGAGCAGGCCCAGGAATCCGTACCCGAAATTCGCGGCGGACCGGCTTCGCGGAACATCCATGCGCTCGCTCCTAGTGCTCCAGCCACAAAGTAATCTGATCCGTCAGGCGATGAAACTCCTCGCGCCGCAATAGATCGGGAGTGCGCGGCCGAGGAAATGGAATCTGCACCATCTGGGCGATCGCTCCCGGGCTCTCCATCACGATGGTCCGATCCGAGAGAAAGAGCGCCTCCTCAACGGAATGCGTGACCAGTAATGTGGTGACCGGCCTGGTCCGCCAGATGCGCTCCAACTCGAGATTGAGACGCCGACGGGTGACAGCATCCAGCGCCCCAAACGGCTCGTCCAGCAGCAGCACGTCGGGATCGAGGCACAGCGACCGCGCAATGGCGGCCCGCTGCCGCATCCCGCCCGAGAGTTGGCTGGGACGCAGATGCTCGAATCCCGTGAGCCCTATCAGCTCGATAAGACTCCGCACTCGCTCTGGATTCACCGGCATTCCGGCCAGCTTGAAGGGCAACCCGAGATTGGACTGCACCGAAAGCCACGGAAGCAGCGCCGGATCCTGGAAGGCCATTCCCAGACGATGGCGCCGCACCAGCTCCTGGGGCGCCTGGCCATCAATTTGTATCGTGCCGCCGGTGGGCTGCTCCAAGCCCGCGACCAGATGAAGCAACGTGCTTTTGCCGCAGCCCGAGGGACCCACAATCGCCAGGAACTCGCCCGGCGCGACGCTCAGATCCATGTGGCGTACGGCCTCCACCACCATTCCCCGGCGCGGGGTGAAACGCTTGGTCAGGTCGCGGATTTCAATCCCCACGCAGCTCATGCGATGGCCTGGTCGAAGCGCTCCATAGTGTGTGAGTATTGCTTTCTCACCCGCTTGCGCATGGCTTCCAGTTCCACCGTAAGCTGTTGACGATCCCTCTTCACCACGCGTCCATCAGTAATGACCGGCTCCCGGTTCACACGTCTCCATCTCGATGAGTTCCGTACGGCGCCACCGCGATACGGCGGCCAGAAGTTACAGCGGCAATCCCTTGTAGGCTTCCGCAAGCAGGCTCATGTCCACGATGCGCGCGAAATCGGGAAGGTCGGTGTGGCCCACGGCGCGGGCCACGTCATACATCGAGCCGCGGAGCTGTTGTTCGTCGATCCAGTAGGGTCCCGGCGTCCCGGGCATCCTTTCAAGCGGCAGCTGCAGCTCATTCAATCGCTCTTGCTGATGAAGCGTGAACCCGTAATCGCGGCCGTACTTGGACACCACCAGCTCCGCCGCGTAGCCGGGATTTTTCTTATTATCAATGTAGCCCTGCAGCAGCGCGCGCAGAAATGCCACCAACGTGGTCCGCTCGGCCAAGAGCTGCTTGCGCTGCACCACCAGCAGCTGCGACGGCACACGGTATCCGAACTGGCTTATGGGCGCAACCAGGAAGTCCTTGCCTTCCTTGAGATTCATGTCCTCAAGGACCACCGGCTGATTGGTGACAAAGCAAAAGTAGGCATCCCCGGCGCCCGCCAGCAGCGCCTCCGGCGAATAACCGGCCGGAACGTAGCGGCGGTCGGGAGGCAGATGGTTGATCTTAAAGATGGCGTCGAGAACATCGCGCTCCGTCGGCCCCTGCACCAGAAACCGTTTGCCCGGGAGATCGGAGGGCTTCAAGACCGGCCGCCGCGGTAGCGAGATCAGCCCCTCGGGAGCGATCGGAATCATCGAGGCGATAATTACGAAGTCGTTGCCATGCGCCTGCGCATCCAGCAACTGCAGCCAACTGGTGCCGACAATGTCAGCTTGCCCGGCCGCGAGCAGCACCAGTGAGACCGGCGCATTGGGTCCGCCGCTCAGGCACTTGACCCTCAGCCCCGCATTGGCGAAGTGCTGCTTCTCGATAGCCACGAAAATGTCGGAATATTCGCAGTCGGGTACCCACCCAAACGCAATAGTCAGCGAGCGCTCGGGCGCGGCTGCGCCCATCAGGAGCACCTCGGCGCACGCACCCAGGCCGCACACCGTGGTCGCCGCCAGGAAACGCCGGCGGCTAAGCGGCGCAGCCCTCCCGGTTTCCTGGCGTTCGCCGAGCCGCGCATTTATCTCGAGCTTCATCGTGGACCGCCACCTCCAAACTCCACTCTATGAACGGGTACTAGCCGGCTTGCGTCAGCCGCGGAATCAGCAGATCGAAGAACCTGTCGGGATTCACGCCGGTCGCCACCTTCGCGTTTAGATGGAACGGAAGCTCCGGTCCTGCCTCCGCGGGCCCCTGCAAAGCCATGGGGGCCGAGCTTCGCACCGGAGCGCGCTGGTAGCCGACGGTCATGCCAGCCGTGAATTCGCCTTCGGTTTCGATCTCCACGCAATAATCCGTGAGGGTCAGCAGTTGAGGATCGATCAGGCTGGCCACGGTGAGCGGATCGTGCATGGCAACGGAGGTGCCGAGGTTCTCTCGCCGCACGCGCTCTATGGTCGCTTGCGTGATCTTGGCCGCAGCCTGGCTCACCGGATTGTTCGCGGCGAGCAGTTTTTGAACGTGGGCGTCGGTGAGCAAAACTTTTTCCGTAACGTCCAGGCCAACCATCGTGAGAGGTATGCCGGCGTCAAAGACGATACGCGCCGCCTCGGGATCCACGTAGAGATTGAACTCGGCCGCCGGCGTGACGTTTCCCCGCGACAGCGAGCCGCCCATGATCACGATCGCGGGAATCATGCCGGCGATTTCCGGATCGGAGCGGAGCACCGTAGCGATATTCGTCAACGGGCCGATCGCCACGATCGTGATTTCTCCCGGATTCGCACGGACCAGGCGGCAGATCAATTCCGTGGCGGTCTCGGCGACGGGCTTGATTTTTGGCGCGGGAAAATCCACGCCGGCCAAGCCGTTCTTTCCGTGGGCGTACTTCGCGGTCACCAACTGGCGGACCAGCGGCAGGCTCGCCCCTCCCGCGACGGGAATGTCTGGGCGTCCGGCGATTTCCACCAGGCGCAGCGCGTTTGGCAACGTGAGCGCCAGAGGCACATTGCCGGACACCGGCGTGATGGCCTCCACTTTCAGCTCCGGCGAACGCAGCGCGAGAAAGATCGCAATCGCGTCGTCCACGCCGGGATCGGTATCAATGATCACGCGCCGCGGCTTGACGGCATCCGCGCGAGATCCCGCATTCATGGCAGAGCTCGCGGCCTCGGTCGCGCCGGCCGACATCCCCGCCACGGTTGTTGCCAGCGCCAGACCGGTCGAAGTAGCGAGAAATTCCCGCCGCGTCTGCTCTGCGTTTTTTGAGTCTCCGTTCATGTGGCCCTCTTTCTGTTCGTGCTCGAAGTATGGTCCGCTGGATCTACCGCGTCTTCTTGCCAATGCTTCTTAATGTTCAAATCAGCGAAATTCGAGCGGCTTTGGCGATGAGCGCGTCCGCCACCTTTCGGATGCCGGCCACCTCTTCGGGAGTCGCGGTGGCAACGCAATCGCGCACCAGTTGCATGCAGCGCTCGCGGACCTGCTCGTACGCGCTGGGATCCTGCCCTCGAACGGCGAGCAATTCCTTGAGCCAATGCCTTCCGTATCCGGCGTGGATCGTCTCGTCGGCCCAGTCGAAGTCCATATCGTGCTCGCTCAACGTATCGCCGTAGTCATGGAAGAGATGCGCGCGCACAGGCTTGTGGCGGATGTTCTTAGTCTCGAAGAAATAGAGCATGCCCAGGCGATAAATAGGATCCTGGCCCGAAGCGCTTTCGTAAATGTAAGTTCCCAGAGGGATTTCGGCGGGCTGGAAGCCCCAGCTCATCAGCCGCTGATAGCCCATCTGACAATGACGGGCTTCGTCGAAAGTCCAGCGAGCGGAATTGTGGATTAGTTCCCAGGGCAGCACGTCGGCGAAGGAGCTTAGAATCAGACCTCCCGTTTCAATGGCCCACACTTCGTTCACATGGCTGATCGCCGAGCGAATCTGCAGATGCAGCCCTTCGCCATAGGAATACGCGGGATCCACGATATCCGGCCAATAGAATCGACACGGCCAAAAGCGCGTGTCCCTTGCCGGCTTGCTGGGAACCGCGAAGGTCTTCGCACCCGGCAAGGGTTCCCAGGTAGCGGACGACACCGGTGCCGGCCCGACTCCCACACCGCCCAGATCAGCAAGCCGGGCGGCAACAGCCCGGGACCAGGAAAACGCGCCCTCGCGCGATCCGGGATCCTGGGAGAGCGCAGCATCCGCCCAGCGGTCGAACGCGGCGATCTGTTCGATTTTTTCGGAAAGCGCCAAAGCGAGAAACCGGTGAGTGGGCCCATCCGCGATGGTGTCCGAACCATCGAGATATTCCTGATACGCGTCGCGCAGCGCCGGGAGCAGCACTTTTCCGATGCTTAGGAGAAAAGCGGGAACCGAGGGCGAATCCTTAATCCCGTCGAAGAGCTCGATCAGAGCGTGGTCATTGCCCTGTTCCTCCAGCATGCGATTTGGGAAGCGCAGCTCGAAGACGCGCTCGCGCAGCGCGTGCGCGGTTTCGGCGCTTTGCCAGATGAAGCGAGCCGTGCCGATCTTGGTTTCCAGCGGAGGAATAGCGGGGATCCAGGCCGCGGCAGCCACCACCAGAGCGCGCTCGCAAAAGAAGAAACGCTTCAGAAGCTGAGCGACATCGTGGCGCATCCAACGCGCCCGAGGCTGCGGTTTCGACTGAAACACCGGAGTGTGTGACATGGCTCATCCTTGGCTGGTCCGGCCGGATAACGCAAATCCGCGATTCCGGCAACCGCTCTCCCATCAGAAGAAATTGCTAAGTCCTACGACAATGACCGCGACGATCAACACCAGCAGCCCTTGATTCAGCAAACGGCGAGCCGAGGACGGTGCTTCCCGCCACTCACCCCGCCACAATCCCCAGAGATAACCGACCGCGATGGATAGCGTGATGAAGAGCGGCCAGCCCGCTACCACCCCCCAGCGTCCGAGCCTCGCGGCGCCCGCTCCATAGAGATAAAAACTGCCAATCCACAACAACGCCATCATAGCGCTCAAACCCAGGTTTCGGGGCGTTTCGCGATTCCAGTACTGGCTGAAAGTGCGCCGGATCGCCATCAAGTACAGGCAGTATGCGAGGTTTACGACAAAGCCGAGGGTGAAGAGAAGAGCCCACACGGTATTCCCCGCCGAAGACGCGGAAATTCCGGCATGTTCGGCGGCGCCGATTATGCCGTTGCCGAAGGCCACGCCCACGTTCGGCAGGCACGAGAGCACCCCGGCCAAGACCGCGATGGTCAATCCCACCGTGAAGGCGCGCGCCGGAGTGGCGCTCGATTTCGTTCCCGAGGCCGCTCGCCGCGAGCCGCCGACTGACGACAGCACGATCCCTACGACGACCAGCGCGGTGCCGGCGAGCAGCAGCAGCCCCCTGCGAGTCAAGAGCGTCTGCGGAAAGAAAACCAGTAGCGGAATCAGCGCCCCGAGGCTGGCGATGAGTCCCATGATGATGGGATAGCCGAGGGCCATTCCCAGCTTCTCCATCCCCAGGCCGAAGAGAACCGCGCCCACGCCCCAGCCCATTCCAAATAGCGCCAGGAGCGCAAGTTCCCGCTTGGGCGACGCAGCGTAGACCGTGAGGATGTTGGGAACCAGCAGGAGAATGATGATCCAGTTGAAAACGAACATACCCAGCAGCGAAAACGTCGCCCAGGTGTGCTCCCACGACCACCGCCTCACCAGATTCATAGGGAGGATGAAGGTTCCCTGGAGCAATCCCGCCGCGAGCACGAGAAGAAAACCCGCCAACAAACGCATCGGCATTTCCTGGACCTCGAAACCGAACATACCTTGGACTAGTCGCAGCACCGGGCGAAACGACCGCGCGACTGACAATTCAATTCCGGGCCGTCCATTTCTATAAAAACCAACTAGGAGGCGTCAGGCCGTGCTGCCCATAGAACTGCAGGACCTGCTCGCGGCGCGGCAGAGCCGGGATAACACCCTCGATGGTAACTGCCAAGCCGCCCGTGACCACGGCGAATTGCGCGGCAACCTCAAGGCTCGTGCCGCAAGCCAGCGCCACGGCAAGACCCGCGTTGAAGGCGTCTCCCGCGCCCGTGGTGTCCACGGCGTGGACGCGAATCGCGGGTATACGCACGGAAGATGACGCCGTCACGATCAGGGCGCCCTCTTCGCCAAGAGTCATCACCACCTGCCTTACGCCCTTGGCGAGCAATGCCCGCGCGACCGTCTCGGGTTCGAGGGCCTCATCTGGATCGCGGCCAAGGAGCACCTTGCCTTCCGTTTGATTGGGAGTGAGCACATCAACCATCTGCAAAAGGGAAGCAGGCAGCGGCCGAACCGGCGCGGGATTCAAAATCGTGATGGCTCCGTGGGCGCGGCCGCGCGCCAGAGCCGCCTCCGCCGCTTCCGCGGGAATCTCTAGCTGGGTGAGCACCGCGGCTGACGACCGCAAGATGGATTCGCACTGCGAGACATCGCCAGGGGTCAAAAGGCCGTTCGCTCCCGGATCGACCGTTATGAGATTATTCCCGCTCGCCGCCTCTACTATAATGAAGCCCACTCCCGTCGGTGTGGACTGGACCTTCAGAACGTGAGCGGCATCAATGCCTTCATCGCGGTAGAGGCCCAGAGCCTTTTCGCCGAAATCGTCACTTCCGATCTTTGCCACAAAACTCGTAGACGCTCCCAGCCTCGCGCATCCTACCGCCTGATTGGAGCCCTTTCCGCCGTAATCCACGCGGTAACCCGTTCCCAGCACCGTCTCGCCCGTGCGAGGCAGGCGCTCGACCTTCATGGTCAGGCCCGTAACGTAACTTCCCACCACGGTAATCCGAGGAGTGTTCAACGCCGATGTCTCCGCTGCGAAAGTTGAGTCAGCTCAAACCCGTGGAGCATAGCACGTCTAGCGGCTGCTCGGAACG
>JBAVQT010000466.1:0-4719 GCA_049694295.1 Candidatus Acidiferrales bacterium | reverse complement strand
GCCCCAGTAAACGCGCGGCGGCCCATCCAGATTGGCACTTGCGGCCCGCGCCTGCGAGCACTAGCCTACAATAATGAGCCAATACACTCCTACCGAACGGACGAAAGTGCAGCGATTGCCGGCGCGCGGCGTCTACGATCGCGAGCAGGTCCACAAAATACTCGACGACGGATTCGTTTGCCACGTGGGATTCGTCGTGAATGGGCAGCCCATGGTCATTCCCACGAACTACGCGCGAGTGGGCGAGAAAGTGTATCTGCACGGCTCGTCGGCCAGCCGGATGCTGCGCACGCTGTCGGAAGGCGTGCAGGTCTGCGTCACGGTGACGCTCGTGGATGGGCTGGTGCTGGCGCGATCGGCGTTCCATCACTCGGTGAACTATCGCTCGGCGGTCATTCTGGGGCGCGCGACGCTGGTGGAATCGCCGCAGGAAAAACGGGACGCGCTCGAAGCATTCACCAACCATATTCTGGCGGGTCGGTGGGACGATGTCCGCGTGCCCACCGAGCAGGAGTTGAAAGGCACGTCCGTCCTGGTGCTGCCGCTCGAGGAAGTTTCGGCCAAGGTGCGCAGCGGGCCTCCCAAGGACGATGAAGAGGATTACGCGCTGTCGATCTGGGCCGGCGTGCTGCCCCTGCCCGTGGTGCCCTCCGCGCCGATTGACGATCCGCGGCTGAATGCGGGCCTCGTGCCGCCTGCCAATGTGAAAAATTATTCGCGCTGAATCCTTGCGAATCGCGAAGGCTGCATATTGGTTGAGTGCATTGCTGCTGTTCTTCACGTCCAGCGGCGCGCCCGCCTCACAAGCTTCGCACGCGGTCGATGGATTTATCGCCGGCTCGCACCACAGCGCGAGCGGCGAGACCATGCAGTATCGCCTCTTCGTTCCGCCGGACTACGATCCCGCGAAGAAATATCCCATCGTTCTTTGGCTGCATGATGCTGGCGGACGCGGGTCGGACAATCTCGCGCAGATTAATGGCAGCAACTTTGCGGGTTCGCACATCTGGACCAAGCCGGAAGCTGAAGCGAAATTTCACGCCTTCGTCCTCGCGCCGCAAATCTCAAACACCAAGAGCTGGGCCCGGCCGCATGCGAATACGTCTCCGGTGTCTATCCGGCTGGCGCTCGAAATCCTGGACGCGGTTGAGAAAAAATACAGCATCGACCGCGCGCGCGAATACCTCGTGGGCCAATCCATCGGCGGCGAGGGCGTGTGGCGCGCGATTTCGATCGCGCCTGAAAGATTTGCGGCGGCGATGGCATTGTGCGGATATGGCGACGCTTGGATGATTCCGCGCGTTGCGAAAGAGCCGGTGTGGATCTTTCAGGGTGCCGCCGATCCGATGATCGGCGCCCAGCGCGCGCGCCTATGGGTGGCGGCATTGCGCCAGGCGGGCGGAGAACCGAAATATTCGGAGTATCCAGACATCGGCCACAACGTGTGGGACGTGGCATTTTCCGAGCCGGCCCTGCTGTCCTGGCTTTTTTCCCATCAGACCGAAACGCTGACGCAGTAAAGCATTTCGAGCCTGTTCCCTAGTGGCAGCCGCAGCCTCCGCCGCAACAGCCGCCGCCTGAGCCCGATTTCGGAGAAGATTCGCGGGAAGACGAAGCGCCCGAGGACCGTGCGGCGAAGACAGAAAGCTGAATCGTGTGCTTCGCGCTCACACACTTCGGGCAAGTGACGGCCTGCTTCTGATTCATCACGATGCGCTCGTAGCGCTCGCTGCAATCGTCGCAAACGTATTCGTAGATCGGCATGGAAGCGGTCTCGCTGGCCCATTTCTTTCTTGCTGACTACATCATACCAAAAGAAACGAGTGGCGGGTCCGATCACGGAGCGTTGGGATCGTAGTGGAGGCCTGAACTGCTGGTGGCGCGCGCTGTGCTGGTTTGCACGGCCTGCGTCAAGCAATAGAAAACGATCCCGATGACGATGACTGTCACGAGCACAAATCCAATTCGACGCCATTTGTCCCACGGGCTGACGGGAAATTCGCTGCTGGCAATGGTGGACAATCCGAGGCTGGGGCGCTCGCTCACGGTGCCTCCTCGCGCTGCGAAACGCGCTGAAGAAATAGACACCGTGGACGGGAATTCTGGTCGAACGAGCGTTGAATCCGGCGTGAAAAAACAAACGCCCCGACCGAAGCCGGGGCGTTTGGCAAAGCAGAGTACGATTGGCGAGCGTTAGTCGCCGGCGACGGTGGCTTCGGTGTTCTCGACGGACTTCGCCGCCCCGTTGCCATTTCCATTGCCGTTCGCGTGACCGTTTCCATTCGTCTCGTTCGCCGGTGCAATCTGCACGGGCTTGACGGTGGCGCCGGGAACAGCCATCTGAATCTGCTGGATCGAGCCGATCTGCACGACGGTCTCTTGCGGCTTCTTGAGGACCAGTTCTTCGTAAATCTTGCGGACCTTGGCAGCCTCTTCGAAAGCCTTCTTGCGGCGAGCGCGGTCTTCCTCGGCAGCAGTCAGCGGAATATCGTGCTCGAGATGGCGAACGCGAGCTGCATCTTCGGCGTCAATGCGCAGCGAGTGCTCGTAGTTGGCGAGGTCAACCTTCTTGCCCTTGGCGAAAATCTCGTGCTTGCCATGGGTCTTGTACCATTCGGCGACCGTCGCGTTCTTGTACATGTTTTCGATGATCTTCCGCCAGCCGATGCCCGTGTTGTACGCGCAGAAGGAAATTTCTCCCTGCTGCGTGGCATAGGGAATGATGCACATTTCGGTGCGGCGGAAATCGTAGTTGAAAAGATCCTGGAACCACATGCCGGCGATGAAAAGGAAGTTCCAGGGATCCTCGGTGCGGCGCTTCACGGCGTCCTGATAGGTGCGCTCCGGACTGGTGCGCCCGTATTTCTTGTCGGCGTTCTTGGTGAGCGCCCAGGTCTTGTCGAACTTCATCCACAGGTCTTTCAATTTCAAGCTGGGCGGCGCCTGAAAAGGCTTGTAGTTCTTGAGCAGCGCGAGAGCCATCATGAAGTTCGAAAAACCCTTGCCCCGGGCCGCGTCGGTGATGGCGGTGACGTCCTTGGTAAGCGACGGCGCATCCAGGAACCGCGGCACCGGCGCCCACTCCTTGGTTTCCTTGTTGATCATCAGCGCTGTGCCCACGCCGCAATTCGGATGGCAACCGCAGGAGAGCGAACCCCACTGCGAGTCGGGACCATGCGAAAGATCGGAGAAGCCCGCGAACGTGGCGATGTAAGAAATCGGGAACCAGTCGCGCGTGGGCTCGACTTTCCCGACTTGGTCGCTCACGTCCTTGGCCAGATGCGAAAGCGTGTAGCGTTGCCGCATGCGGCGTTCGGGCGTGATGTCTTCATCGCGGCCGGTGAACGACACGGGCTGAAACGAAACGAAAGAAATTTTCTTGGGGTTGTCCATCGCGAACTTCACGATCGGACCCACCTGATCGTTGTTCACGTTGTTCACGATCGTCGTAACCAACACGATTTCGATACCCGCTTCGTGCATGTTCTCGATGGCGCGCAATTTGACGTCAAACAGATTGCCCACCTGGCGATGGCTGTTGGCGTCGTTGCCGATGCCGTCGAACTGCAGATACGCATAGCGCATGCCCGCTTCGAACGCCTTCTTGCAGAACTCCTTGCTCTTGGCGAACTCAATCCCGTTCGTCGCGGCCTGCACGCTGTTGTAACCAACCTTGCGCGCGTAGCGCACCGCGTCCAGGAAGTTCGGATGCATGGTCGGCTCACCGCCGGAGAATTGCACCGACATTTGGCGGCGCGGCTTGATCTTCGTGGCGTTCTCGAGAATTTCCTGAATCTCTTCCCAGCTCAGCTCGTGGACGTAACCAACCTGGTTGGCGTCCATGAAGCAGGGATCGCACATCATGTTGCAGCGATTGGTCAGGTCCACGGTCAAGACCGAGCCGCGGCCGTGGCGAACCGTGCTGGAGCCATGGCGATGCAGGTCTTCGTCGTTGTGCGCGGGAATATCGCGCCCGGGGAACTGATTTTCAATCCACTGTAGAAATTTGGCGTCAATCGCCATCAAATCTTCGAACTTGCCGTGCTGCGCGCACTCCTTAACCATCCAGACTTGCCCATCGCGCTCGATGATCTGCGCCTTGATCTCCCCGACCTTCTCATGTACCAGATCGGTCCAATCCTTCTTCCCGTTCATGATCGAGTCGCGCGCTTCCCTCACGCAATCCGGACATAGCGAGTCCGTCGTGCGCGGCCAGCCCAGAGTCGGCTTCGACTTCTCCCACGACTTGAGCAGCGGCTTCTCAGACCATTTCGGCGTGAACGAAGGGTTGGGCCGGAATTTGTTGAAATATTGAATCGTATCGAATGTGATCCCAGCTGTTTTGCACAGCGTCCAATCGAAAGTCTTCCAAATTTGATTGCGTAATGTCTTCGGCATGACCCTCCACCTCTCCTTGTCAAAGCAAACCTTACAGCCCCCAAGCCCACATCTGGTTAGATGGCCCTTAGCCGTAAACGGTTACGGTACCAGAGTTTGCCCGTGTTCCCAGGGGGCGTCTAGCGATGTGCGTCCAAAGGTGCAATTACCGGGCTGAATGGCAATCCTGTGCAGCCGGCGGAGTACTAAGGGAGGCTCGATCCTGCCCAAAACAAGGACTTTGCCGGGGCAGCGAAGGTGCCGATAGGGGCCGGAGCCAGAGGGGGCGAGCCGAATCTCGAGTCCGAGTACGGCGGGTTGGCGCTCTTCTCGACCGGTATG
>JBAVQT010000465.1:0-1999 GCA_049694295.1 Candidatus Acidiferrales bacterium | reverse complement strand
GCCCTCCGGCGCGCTGCAGACGCTCTCCAACGTCCGCGCCGATCGGTTTTTGCAAGTGCGTGAGCAAGCGGACCAAGAGTTGCCGAAAGAAATGCACAAAGCGGAGCAATCCTGATGCATGCGATCTTGCTGCTGTGGCTGGCACTGCAGGCCGCGCCTTCGGACGCCGCGCAACATTTGCACGCCGGCGTCGAAGCGGACAAGAGTCGCCAGCTCGACACAGCCATCGTCGAATTTCAAAAAGCTGGTGCGCTCGATCCGAAACTCACGGCGGCATTTGTGAATCTGGGCGAAGTGTACATCGAGAAGCGCGATTACCCTGCAGCTATCGCGCCGCTCAAGCGCGCTCTGGCGCTCGATCCAAATCTCGCGCCGGCTCATCAGTTGCTCGGCTATGCTCTTCTCGCGCAAGGATATGTCGCCGAAGCGATTCCGCATTTGCAGAAAGCGCATGAGGAGCAAGCGCTGGGAATCGCGCTGGTGCAAGCGGGACGATTTGCCGAAGCTGTGCCGATTTTAGAAAAGGCGCTGGAGAAAAATCCGAACGATCCCGATCTGCTTTATTATTTCGGCCGCGCCTGCGGATTGCTTTCAAAGCAAGCCTTCGATTCTTTGGAAGATCGTTTTCCGGATTCCGCGCGCGCGCATCAGATGATGGCGGAAAATTACACTGCGTTGCGCGATGTTCCCAACGCCGAGCGCGAATATCGGCAGGCTCTGCAAGCGCGGCCGGACACGCCTGAAGTAAATCTCGAATTGGGATTGCTCTACGCGCAAGCGCAGCAGTGGGATAAAGCTGAAGAATCTTTTCGCGCGCAAGTGGAATCGCAACCCGGCAGCGCGGAAGCGGCCTACCGTTTGGGCGATGCGCTTTTGCAAGAAGGGAAGATCCACGAGGCGCGCACGGAATTGGAGCGTTCGAACAAATTAAAATCGGACATGCCGGAAACACTTTTTGATCTCGGAAAAGCGGCAGCGCTGGATGACGATGCGGCGCAGGCCGAGAAGTATTTTCTGCAAGTGATCGCGCTCGAAAAAACTTCGCAACTTGCGGCGAAGGCCCACTTTGAGCTCGCTGGACTGTATCGAAAACAGGGCCGCGCGGCGGATGCAGGAAAAGAAATGCAGGAATTTCAGAAATTGCAAGACGCGGCGGGCGCTGCGCCTGCGCCGTGACGATAACCTATGTTGCGTGAACGATTTGCGAGGGGAATGGCGTGAAAAAAACGAAGCCGTGGAAAACGGACGCGGAACTTTTTGCGATTGCACGGCGCGAACTATTTACCTGCGTGGTTGGCGATGTGATGGATAAGCTGGAGTTGCAGCATCAATTTCTGCCGCCGCAAATTCGGCCGCTGCGCGCGAACATGATCGTGATCGGGCGGGCCATGCCGGTGCTTTCGGGCGACGTGTTTGCGGAGCGCATCGAGGGGACGGCCAACGCGTTGATGAATAAGCCGTTTGGATTGATGCTGGAGGCGCTGGACGATTTGAAAACCGGCGAAGTTTATTTGAATACGGGCTCTTCGCCGCGCAACGCGCTGTGGGGCGAGATGATGAGCATACGCGCGCGAAAACTGGGTGCGGCAGGCGCGGTGGTGAACGGATATTCGCGCGACACGCGAGCAATTCTGGAACTGGATTTCCCGACGTTCTCATTTGGCGCGTACGGGCAGGATTCGGCGCCGCGCTATAAGGTGTTTGATTTCAGAGTGGTAGTGGAGATTGGCGGAGTGCGCGTTAAGCCCGGTGACATTCTTTTTGGCGACGTGGATGGAGTGTGCGCGGTGCCGGCGGAGGTGGAGAACGAAGTGTTTGCGAAGGCGCTGGAGAAGGCGCGCGGAGAAAAGCTGGTAAAGCAAGCGCTGGAAAAGGGTTGCAGCGCGGTGGAGGCTTTCAGGAAACACGGGATCATGTAGCTCGCGGGCCGCGAAGAGATGAGTCGCGCGGAAGAAAAAGCGAAGGATAAAACAGAGTATTTTGCGTTTTGAGGTTTTCG
>JBAVQT010000464.1:0-3445 GCA_049694295.1 Candidatus Acidiferrales bacterium | reverse complement strand
GTGTGCTGCTCCATCTCGTGCGCCTTGTGCGATCCCGTCGCGGGACTCGCGCTCGCCGATCGCTTTACGCTCAGCACGGTGCGCCCGTGCGCCAGCCGCTCCACCTGCGGCAGCATGAACGCTAGCGCGCCCATGTTCGCCGGCTCTTCCTGCACCCACACGAATTCTCGCGCCTTCGTATGCCGGTCCATCTCCGCCGCCAGTTCCGCCGCCGGAAACGGATAGAGCTGCTCCACAAATACAATCGCCGTCTCCGTGTCGCCGCGCTTCTTTCGCTCCGCCACGAGCTCGTGCCCGATTTTCCCCGTGCATAGCAGCACGCGCGTTGCCGTGCCGTCCCCCGCATCCGGAATCACATTTCGAAATCGCGGCGCTTCCAGTTCCGCGATCGTCGAGGAAGCCGCCGGATTCCGCAGCATGCTCTTGGGCGTGAACACCACCAGCGGCTTCCGCCATTTCCGCAGCGCCTGTCGCCGCAGCATGTGGAAATATTGCGCGGCCGTTGACGGCTGACAGATCTGAATGCTGTCCCGCGCCGCCAGCTGCAGATAACGCTCGATTCGCGCGCTCGAATGTTCCGGCCCCTGCCCTTCGTATCCGTGCGGCAGCAGCAGCACCACGCCCGAAAGCAAATTCCACTTGTCTTCGCCCGCCGCCACGAATTGATCGATCACGATCTGCGCCCCGTTCGCAAAATCTCCGAACTGCGCCTCCCACAGCACCAGAGCCTCCGGATAATCCCGGCTGAATCCATACTCGAATCCCAGCACCGCCGCTTCCGAGAGCGTCGAGTTGTAAACCTCGAACCACGCCTGCTCCGTCGCCACGTGCTCGAGCGGCACAAACTCCTGTTCGTTTTCGATGTCCGTCAGCGCTGCGTGCCTTTGATTGAACGTCCCGCGCCGCGTGTCTTGCCCCGTCAGACGCACCGGCGTCCCATGCTTCAGCAGCGTGCCAAAGGCCAGCGCTTCCGCCATCCCATAATCCAGCGCGCGCTTTCCCTGCGACATTTCCAGACGCTGCTCCAGTAGCTTCTTCACTTTTGGATGAACGTGAAATCCATCCGGAGCGCTCGCGATTGCCGCTCCCACCTCCTCCAGCTCCGCTCGCGCCACTCCGGTGTCCACTTCCATCGCAGCGGTATGCTTCCCGCCGTAATATGCGTCCCAATAGGCGGGCAGCTTCCGCATCGGCGGACTCTTCTCGAGCTCCAGCGCCGCTTTCTGCGCCGCGTCCAGATCTTCCCGCACCCGCTCGACGATCGGCTGCGCATCCACTCCGATCTTTTCAGCGTAAATTTCCCACAGCGGACGGTGCGCTTCGATCTTCCGCCAGCGCAGCGGCTGCGTGATCGTCGGATCGTCCACTTCGCTATGTCCGTGCCGCCGGTAACCAATCAAATCCACCACCACCGGCGTCCCAAATTCATATCGGTATTCCAGCGCGATCCGCCCCACGCGCACCACCGCTTCCGGATCTTCCGAGTTCACGTGAAATATCGGAATCGGCAGCCGCTTCGCCAGATCCGACGAAAATCGCGACGAGCTCGAATCCTTCGGCGTCGTCGTGAACCCAATCAAATTATTCACGATCACGTGAACCGATCCGCCCACCGTGAATCCGTCCACTCCCGCCATGTTCAGCGTCTCGGCCCAGATGCCCTGCCCGGAAAACGCCGCATCGCCATGCAGCAGCACCGGCACGATCCGCGCGCGTCCATCCTCGCCGCTGCGCGTCTGCTTCGCCCGCGTTCGCCCCATCGCCACCGGATCCACCGCATCCAAATGGCTCGGGTTCGACACCAGATGAATGTGCACGCTCTGCCCGCTGGCTGCCTGAAAATCTCCCGTCGCTCCCTGGTGATATTTCACGTCTCCGCCGCCCAGCACGCTGCGCGGGTCCACATCCTCAAATCGCGCGAACACTTCCGCCGCTCCGCGCCCTACCGTGTGCACCATCACGTTCAGCCGTCCGCGATGGCTCATTGCCAGCACTGCTTGCTCCGCGCCCTGTTCCGCCGCAGCGCTCAAGATCGCATCCAGTAGCGGCAGCAATCCCGCTTCACCCTCCAGCGAATATCGTTTCGTTCCTAGGTAGCGCGTCTGCAGCACCTGCTCGAAAATTTCCGCTCGCACCAGCAGATCCAAAATTCGCGCGCGATCCGGCTCTCCCGCCTCCGTCTCCATCCGCTCCTGAATCCATCGCCGCCGTTCGCCCTCCGGCATGTGCATGAATTCCACGCCGATGCTGCCGCAATACACCCGCCGCGCCGCTTCCGCGTCCGGCCCGCTCACCTCCAATTCCGCCATCGCCACCGGCTGCAGATCCCCCAGCGCGTCCAGGTCAGCCTGCAAATACCCCCATCGCCGGAACGCCTCCCAAACGCGCTCCTGCTCCTCCGTCATCGCTGCTGTTTCCACCGCGGATTGGTGCCGGCTCATGACCTTCCCTTGGCTGCCTTATCCCTGCACAATTATTATAACGATTTCGCCTGCCACTCCGCGAGCCGCGCCTCTACCCCTTTTTCCAATCGCCAAGCATCCGCCGCACCAGCACCAGCTGTCCCAGGTGATACGCATTGTGGTCGGCCAGCAGCAGCGCCTCGCGCAAAATCGTCTGGCCTTTTCCGTGCCGGATCGCGGCAAACAAATCCGTCTCCGGATCCTTCACCAGCTTTTGCATCGCCCGCCGGTCGGCCTCGAATTGCTTCACGCTTTCCTGCCACGCCGCATCGCTCGTCGGCTCGGCGCTCTTCGGCCAATAATCGTCCGGCCACTTCAGCGACTTGTGCTTGGCATCGCGCGAAAATTCCAGAATGTCCCACTGCGCGATGCGCGCGTGCTCAAGCAATTCCCACGCCGAATGCGGAGCGCCTTCCGGCCGCCTCCCGCGATCCTTTTCCGGAAATTTCTCCACCGACTCTTTCCACTCCGCGTGCGCCTCGCCCCAATCCAGCAATTTCGCCACCTGCTCTCGCAACGCCTGCTCCGTGGACTCTTTCGCGCTCATCGCTTTCCTCCCTCGCCCGACATCCCTCGCCAACTCGCCACACCTAATCAGATGCTTTTGGCCCCCGCGCCGCCTTCGCTTCTGTTTTTTTGGCCCCTATGCTGCCCGAGCGTTGAGCATCGGACCTGTCGGCGGGAACATCGGGACTCGCCGCTCCTCGCTTCGTGCTCCTGCGAGGTATTTTCAACTGAATGATCCCGTCGCCAAATTCGCCCGCGGCATACCCGACGCCTGGTCTCTTTGGGCGATCCGGAAAGAGTGCCGTCAGATCGCGAAACGAATAAACCTGCTCGGCCTGGACGATAGCCAGCACGCTCTCCGCAAATTCATCTTCCCACGCGCTTTTCACGCCGAGCGCAATGGCGTACGAGTTGAACCGACCGAGTTCCTCCGGCGTACGTCCCGGCTGATTTTCGCGCTCCAGCCGGTCCGCGTC
>JBAVQT010000463.1:0-2009 GCA_049694295.1 Candidatus Acidiferrales bacterium | reverse complement strand
TTTTCGTGCATCACGCAAGCGCCTTCGCAAAGCACTTCGGTGGGGCAGACGCGCCCGCAGCTCTGCCCCAAAATGTTGGCTTGCAAAATTACGCGCGCTGAACCGCGAAGATTCTGGCTGGAGATTTTCTTGATGAATGACGGCACGTCGATGTGCGTGGGGCAGGCCTGAATGCAGGGCGCATCGAAGCAATAAAGACATCGCGCGGATTCCAACGCAGCTTGCCGGGGCGTCATCCGCGGCACGATGTCCGCAAAATTCTTCTCGTACTGCTCGGCATCGAGCTTGGGAGCGTTTTCTCGAAGGGCCATCGGATCTCCCGAACTCCGCAAGCACGCCTGCGAAAGACGACATTCTAGCACCGCTCGCTTGCCGCCCACGCCGTCGAATCCAGCCACAACTGCCGTTTGTCCAATGAGCCATCCGCGCTCCGGCCGCGCCGCAAAACGGGTGTAAGCTACTCGAGCTTACGCCCCAAAACGGGAGGCTTCGCGTCCATGCGTTTCGACACGGTGATTCGCGGTGGCACCATCGTCACGGCGTCCGACACCTATGCGGGAGACGTCGGCATCACCGCCGGCCGCATCGCCGCCATCGGCGCGGCGTTACCGGTTGAAAACGCCGGCCGCGTGATCGAAGCCGCGCAACAGTTGGTCATGCCCGGGGGAATCGACGTTCACACCCATCTCGACATGCCCTTCGGTGGCACCACCAGCGCCGACGATTTTGAGAGTGGCACCACCGCCGCGGCCTTTGGCGGCACCACTACGCTCATCGATTTCGCCATTCAGTACAAAGGTCAGACGCTGCGCCAGGCTTTCGAAACCTGGATGAAGAAAGCCGAAGGCAAAGCCGTCATCGACTTCGCATTTCATTGCATCGTCACCGATATTTCCGGCGCGCAATTGCAGGAGATGCGCGCTCTGGTCCGCGAGGGCGTGCCGACCTTCAAACTCTTCATGGCCTACCCCGGCGTCTTCATGCTCGACGACGCCTCGATCTTCAAAGCCATGGGCGTGGCCGCCGATTGCGGTGGAATGATCTGTATGCACGCGGAAAATGGCAGCGCGATTGACGTCATCGTGCAGCGCGCCCTGGCCGAGGGCAAGCGCGCCCCGAAATATCACGCGCTCACGCGACCCACCACCGCCGAGGCTGAAGCCACGGGCCGCGCCATCGCACTGGCGGAAATGGCCGGCACGCCGGTCTACATCGTTCATCTCTCCTGCAACGAAGCTCTCGAACATGTGCGCGAGGCTCGCGATCGCGGCCTGCGCGTTTACGCCGAGACCTGCCCCCAGTATCTCTATCTCTCGCTCGAAAATATGGATGCGCCGGGCTTCGAGGCCGCGAAATACGTCTTCACTCCGCCGCTTCGCGAAAAATGGCATCAGGAGAAATTATGGCAGGGCCTCGCGAAAGACGATCTGCAAGTGGTTTCCACCGATCATTGTCCCTTCTGCTTTAAGGAGCAAAAAGAACTCGGCAAAGACGATTTCACGAAAATTCCCAATGGCGGCCCGGGCGTCGAGCACCGTCTGAGCCTCGTCTATAGCGGCGGTGTCCACGGCTCCCGATTTTCGCCGAATCGATTTGTTCAGGTCGTCTCCACGGCGCCCGCGAAACTCTTCGGTCTCTATCCGCGCAAGGGAACGATCGCAGTCGGCTCCGACGCCGATATCGTGGTCTTCGATCCCAACGAGGAACAGGTGATCAGCGTGAAGACGCACCACATGCGCGTGGACTATTCGATGTTTGAGGGCACGCGCGTGCGCGGCACGGCCAAGACGGTACTATCGCGCGGTCGCGTGGTCATCGAAAACGGAAAATTCTTCGGCCGGCCCGGTGCCGGAGAATTCTTGAAGCGCGAAAATCCAGCGCGAGTCTAGCGCCCTTCGCTCGCAACTTTAAGAGCCGTCTAGCGCCAGGTTTTCGGCGCCCGCTCCAGCGCCGGCGCTGTCAGCGCATCAGCGGTGTGAAACGCCCGAAGCCCACGGAATCCCCACCAG
>JBAVQT010000462.1:0-3592 GCA_049694295.1 Candidatus Acidiferrales bacterium | reverse complement strand
CGCCAGAGCTACATGGTCGCCAAAATGAACGATGGCAATCCGCAATTTCGCCAGATGCTCAATGGCCTTGCGGCCACCCTCCGCACCGCGGGCCTAAGCTCCACCGAAGCCACTCGCCAGGCCTACGGCCGCATTCAGGCGCTTCTCGAGCAACAAGCCGCCTCGCTTGCTTACACCGATGTAATTTCCATCCTTGCCGTAGCTATCGCCGCGCTAGTCCCCCTGGCCTTCATCATGAAAAAACCGCCCTCCGGCGACGGCCCCGCTCCCGCCATGCACTAGCTCGTTGACCACGGCGAAACGTCAACAATTCCAGCTGGGTTCTGCTCTGCCTCCATCGCGTCCAATCTCCCCACCGAAAGAAATCTCCTTCGGCCTCGGTCCAGAGTCGAGGATAATAGACGCGGCCGGAGCGGCCCATCGTGGCGCGCGGCGCCATGCGCGGCCCACGCGGACCTGAGGATTTCATGCCCGAAGTGAACACCCTGTTTTGGGACAATGGCGGCGTCATCCTCACCAACGGTTGGGATCGCGACGCCCGCAAAGCCGCCGTCGAAAAATTTCATCTCGATTGGGACGATTTCGAAGACCGCCACGAGCTGATGCTCAACGCCTTCGAAATCGGCCAGACCAACCTCGACGAATATCTTCGCCGCACGGTTTTCTATCGCTCCCGTTCTTTCACGCCCGATGATTTCATAGCCTTCATGTTCGCCCGCTCCCAGCCTTTTCCCGAATCGCTCGCCTTCCTGGGCGCGCTGGCCGCCACGCGCCGCTACACCATGTCGTCGCTCAACAACGAATCGCTCGAAATCAACGACTACCGCATCCAGAAATTTCACCTGCGTGATTATTTCGGCGCGTTTTTCGCCTCCTGTTATCTCGGAGTCCGCAAGCCCCATCCCGGCATCTATAAACTGGCGCTCGAAATCACTCAGCGCGCTCCGGCCGAGTGCATTTTCATTGACGATCGCGGCCTCAATCTCGAGTGCGCCCGCGAATTGGGTATGCACGCTATCCAGTTTCAAAACGTCGCTCAGTTGCGCCAGGAACTCGCGCAGTTCGGCGTCACCGCCAACGGTACATAGCAGTCTTCATTCTTTAGGAGGATCCGCAATGGAACTCGGAATGGTTGGTCTCGGCAAAATGGGTGGTTTCATGACCGAACGTCTTATCCAGGGCGGACATCGCGTAGTCGGTTTCGATCGCGATGCGGCCACCGTCCAGCGCTTCGCGGCGAAAGGCGCCGGCGCCGCGGATTCGCTCGAAAAAATGATCTCTCAACTCAAAGCCCCGCGCGTCGTCTGGCTGATGGTGCCCTCCGGCAAACCCGTGGACGACACCATCGAGCAGATCCTCCCGCATTTTTCCGCCGGCGACACCATCATTGACGGCGGCAATTCTTATTACAAGGATTCCCTCCGCCGTGCCGCCGCGCTCGCTCAGAAGAAAATCAATTTCGTGGATTGCGGCACCAGCGGCGGCGTCTGGGGCTTGAAGGAAGGCTATAGCATGATGGTCGGCGGTGATGTCGATGTCGTCGCGCGCCTCGCGCCCATTTTTCAGACTCTCGCGCCGGGCCCCGATAAAGGATGGGGGCGCGTCGGTCCAGCCGGCTCCGGTCATTTTGTAAAAATGGTTCACAACGGCATCGAGTACGGCATCATGCAGGCCTACGCCGAAGGTCTCGACCTGCTCCGCCACAAAAAAGAATTCAATCTCGATCTTCTCCAGATCGGAAAAATCTGGCAGTTCGGCAGCGTGATCCGTTCCTGGCTGCTTGATCTCACCGTCGACGCACTCTCCAAAAATCCCACTCTCGACGGCATCGGCGCCTACGTCACTGACTCCGGCGAAGGCCGCTGGACGGTAATCGAAGGCGTCGAACTCGGTATCGCCCTGCCAGTCATCTCCGCCGCGCTCGACATGCGCTTCCGCTCGCAAGACCCCGAGCCTTTCGCCAACAAGTTGCTCGCCATCATGCGCAACGAATTCGGCGGCCACGCCGTCGAGTCCGCTCCCAAGTAGAGAGCCGTTGCATTTGCCTTCGTCCTCGTCGTTGCATTTGCCGTGGCCCTTGCGATTGTTTTTGTATTTGCACGCGCAAAATCGAGGTTATTCTCATCATGAAAATTGACTCCATCGTCTCGCCCGATCTCTCCGCGCTCAATCGTGCCGCACTCGACGAAATCCAGCGCCAGATCGCCTCCGCCGTCGCCGTCCGCGGCCGCTTTGCCATCGCCCTCTCCGGCGGCCATACCCCCGCCAAGCTCTACGCGCTGTGGGCCGATCAGGATCGCGATTCTACTCCCTGGAATCAAGTCCATCTCTTCTGGGGCGACGAGCGCTACGTTCCACTCAACGATCCGCTCAGCAATTACCGCATGACGCGTGAAGCTCTCATCTCGCGCGTCCCAATCCCCGCCGCCAACGTCCAC
This sequence comes from Candidatus Acidiferrales bacterium, assembly GCA_049694295.1. Lineage (GTDB taxonomy): Bacteria > Acidobacteriota > Terriglobia > Acidiferrales > UBA7541 > Palsa-295. The sequence goes on along the minus strand of JBAVQT010000462.1, from coordinate 1,154 downwards.
CCTTTCCGCACCGAACTCGCCACCCCAGCGGATACTGCCGCCGATTACGAAGCCGAGCTGCGCCGTTTTTTCGGCGGCGCGCCTCCCGAATTTGATGTCCAGCTTCTTGGCATCGGCCCCGAGGGTCACACCGCTTCGCTTTTCCCGGGCTCGCCCGCTCTCGAAGAAAAGCAGCGCTGGGCGGCCGCCGTCCGCGTCGCCGCGATTCCGCCCGACCGCCTCACCCTCACTCCCGTGGTCCTCGATCGCGGTCGCAACACCTTTTTCCTGGTCGCCGGCCACGACAAGCGCGAAATCCTCGAAAAAATCCGCAACGAACCCTCTGGGCGCCCCAGCGAATTTCCCGCCGCGCGAATCCAGCCGTCCGGCCGCGTCATTTGGTTCCTCGATCGCGCCGCTGCCGAATAATCGCCGGCGCGGCGCCTGGGATTGCCGAGGATCGCCGCGAACTCAGCCGCGGATCGTTCGCACACCAATCGTTCCGCGCCATTTTTTCTCTCGCCTCGCCTTCGCCTGTACCTTTTCTGCACCTTCTTTTTCTTCGCTCGTCCTCACGTACAGGTACTTCCTGCCGATTCGTACCATTGACCCTGTTTGCGCCCATCCCTAGCATGGGCTCCGGACGCACCGTCGTCCCGGAATGCGGGGTTTATCGCCCCGCGTTTCAGCGCCTTGCCTGCGGGGAGCCGAACAGGATGGCGATTACGCAAGACCTGCCGAGAGACATCCGTACCCGGCGTAAACGGCGCGGCCCGCGCATGAATTCCCGCGTGCCTGTCGTAATCGAATGGAACACACGAGGGCCCTTGCGCTTTGAGACCGGCTTTACGCGCGTCGTCAATTGCTACGGCTGTCTTCTGGTCAGTTCCTCTGAAGTGGAGATGAACCAGCGCCTGCGCGTCACCAATCTTTCCACCCATCAAGCCGCCGATGGCGTGGTCGTCTGGAAGGGAACCAAACAGCCCGAAGGCTGGGATCTCGGCGTTGAACTGGTGGCCGCTCGCTTGGATTTTTGGGGAGTAGACCTTTGAAAATTCAAACGCTGAAACTTCCGAAGCCAGGCCCCGCCATCGCGCCTTCCAAGCCGCCCATCCTCGCGCGCGCTGTGGCCGTCTCGCCGCCAAAACCCAAACCCGGCTCCGATTCCGGTATCC
>JBAVQT010000461.1:0-7616 GCA_049694295.1 Candidatus Acidiferrales bacterium | reverse complement strand
GTGCGTAGCTCGGCGATGTTCGGATGGTGCAGCCCGGCGAGGACTCGAATCTCCTTCAGAAACCTGTCCGCGAGATCTTTCTGATTCGAAAGATCGGGCAGCAGCACTTTCATCGCCTCCACGCGTCCGGAAAGCACGTTGCGGACCTTGAAGACCTGCCCCATGCCGCCCGCCCCAAGCACGCCGAGAACTTCGTAATCGCCTTTGCGGTTTGTCGTGGTTTCTTCGCTCATCGCGAAATCCTCTCGCAACTTTCAATCCGCGCGCTGAATGGATAGGCCGATCGCATGTGCAAACCTTTGCCCGGAAATCCGCTCATCAACTAAAATCTACGGAGCGGTTTGCGCCACATCGCCCACTTGCGCCGCGGCAGAGCCATTTAGCGTCACCGTCGCCGAATCGTCGTCCACCTGCGTCACCGTGGCTTCGCCGATCTTGTTGGTGATGGTCTTCAGGACTTTTCCCGTAGCTGGATCTTTCACCGTGCGCACCGCGCGGCTGATCTCCAGCACGTCTCCCACTTTCACACCCGCCTTGCCGCCCACATTCAATATCAGCGTATTGCCGCTGACGTCCGCCACCAGGCCCGACACCTCAACCTTATGCACCGGCAGCGTCGCGGCGGACGCATCCAACTGCGTCGCCAGTGAATCCACGGCCTGATGCGTCGCTTCTCCCAGCAGCGTGTTCCCGAAATTCGAGCTGCTCATGTCCAGCCCACCGCCGCCCGCGCCGCCCCAACTGCCTCCGGAACCAGCCAGGCTCGTTCCCGAGCGCGTGGATTGGCCGGTACCCGTGACGGCCGAGAGAATTTCAGCCGTGGACGTATCCACCAGCCGCGCGGTGATGCCCACCACAGCCTTGTAACTGTGCGACGAGACGCCGCCGATTCCGAAGCGTCCCAGGCCGCCAATTCCACCGCCGCCCACTGTCGTATTCTTGTCGTCGCGTCCAAACTGCGTGATCGAGCCCGTGATGATCGCGTCCACGCCCAGGACGCGCCCGATCTTCGCTGCTGTCGAGGAGTCCGCCCGGTCGCTGTTTGAAAAATTCTGCTCGGCGAGAACCTTATCCAACGCCGCGCGCTCGATCACCGAATACTTCCCGTCCTGCACGAGCTTTTGCACCAGCAGATCTGAGATGCCCTTGCCGATATCCTGATTCGAGCCAAACACCGCATCCACGGAACTCTGCACCGTCCCATAGTCGAAATTAAGAATCGCCACGCGTTTCTTCGGTCCTTGCGCCGGAGCCGGAGCCGCGGGCGTGGCGGAAGGCGTGGCCGCCGGCGCCGGAGTTGATCCGGCAGGCGACGCAGCCTGTTGCTGCGCAAAGCCAGGCGTACTCAAAAACAAAAAGACGCAGACAGCGGCCATTCGTGGAAGCATCGGTCGCACTCCTTCGAGCAGCAAGATGTAGGAGCAAAAGGTTGATTCGAAAAATGACGTGAGGTCAACGCGGGAGATGCCGGGCGCGCCGCGCTTCTCAGATGGCGGCATCATATCCGAAGGTGCCGGAGCGAGACAACCGCGAAACTTCCTCCCGCCGCGAAAACGTTCCCGCGCCATTCCTCGCTACCGCGAGGCTGCACTCGCCGCACCATTTTCTCCCCCGCCAAGGCGTCGTCGTTTACAATCTCCCACGTGACCAACCCCCTCCCCACATGAATCGCTCCGAATTTGAGCTTCCACAAGCCGACAGTTCCGTGCCCCGCAGACGCTGGATCATCGCCTGTGTCCTCGGTTTCGGCGTCCTCGTCAATTATTTCGACCGCGTGAATCTCTCGGTCTCTCAAGATGCGCTGCACGCTTCCTTTGGGATCACCACCATTCAATTTGGCTATCTCTTGAGCGCTTACAGTTGGACCTACGCACTATTGCAGCTTCCCTCCGGAGCGTTGCTCGACCGCTTTGGCGTCCGGTTGGTCGGCCGCGTCAGTTCGTTTATTTGGAGCGTGGCCTCGTTTGGCGCGGCAATGGCCACCGGATTGGAAAGTTTTTTCGCCGCTCGATTGCTTCTCGGCGTCGGCGAGGCTCCCACATTCCCCGGCAACTCAAAAGCCATCGGCTATTGGTTTCCCGCCTGGGAACGAAGTCTCGCCACCGCAATTTTTGATTCTGCCTCCAAATTCGGGACCGCCATCGGAGTGCCCCTGGTCGGCATTCTGCTGATCCGTTTCGGCTGGCGATGGAGTTTTGCCGCCACTGGCCTCATCAGTCTTTTCTATTTTCTGCTGTTCTATCTTGTCTACCGGGATCCCAGCGAAGATTCGGCTCTCACCGATGTGGAGCGCCGATACATTGTCCAAGGCGGCGCGCAGCCCGAGGGACGCTCCGCCACGGACACCGCTGGTTCGCTTCGATATCTTTTGCGTCAGCGAAAAGTCATTGGCTTGGTGCTCGGTTTTGCCGCATACAACTACACGTTTTATCTGTTGCTGACCTGGCTGCCGAGTTTTCTCTCGTCAGCTCTCCACATAAATCTGCTCCATTCCGTCCTCTACACCAGCGTTCCTTGGCTATTCGGAGCAGCCACCGACCTCATCGTCGGTGGCTGGCTGGTGAATGTCTTGATTCACCGCGGTTGGAACGCCTCTCGCGTCCGCCAGGTAGTCTTGGTCGGCGGAACCGCGTTTGGACTTGGAATCCTGTTCGCGGCGAGAGCGCACACACCCGCAACGGCGCTTTTTTGGATCAGCGTTTCTCTGGGAGGGTTGGCCGCGGCCGCGCCGGTTGGGTGGTCGATTCCGTCGCTGATCGCTCCCGAAGGCAGTGTTGGTACTCTCGGCGGGATTCTCAACTTCGGCAATCAGTTGGCGGCCATCGTGGCGCCGATCTTCACTGGCTACGTCGTCTCGGCAACGCACTCGTTCGCGTGGGCCTTCGTCGCAGCCACGGTGGTTCTGCTTATCGGCATCGCTGGTTACGTGTTTCTGCTCGGGCGCATCGAGCCGATTCCCGACCCGCTGCCACGCGCCTAGTGTTAGCGCGCCGGATACTGTTTTGTTTCTTGCGTCCGGGAATTGAATACCTCGAAACTTCCGTCAGTCTGCCCAATCAGCTCCAAATAGTGGCCGTCATCGGCGCCGTCTGGATTGGCGATGAACCTGGCCGGCTCGTTGTGCGCAGCTCCGCCCTCGTCCGAATAATGTAACTGCCAGAGATCTTCCAGATGAGGCGTCTTGGTGATGATGTCCCACGTCGAGGGCGTTCCGCCCTTTTTCTCGCCGTTGTCCATAATCGCCACGCGCGGAGAAATTCCCCGCACCAGCGCCGGGCTGCTGCTCTGATACCACCCGTGATGCGAGACGATGTACACGTCCAACTTCCCCAGTTTGTTCAGCGGGCACATCAGTTGCATTTCCTTGTCCCAGGTCAGATCGCCGAGATCCAGCAATCTCAACTTGCCGAACGTGATCAGCGTGCCGAGTGAGCGCGGATTTTCGGTCTGGTCGCCCGCGCGTTTTTCGGAATCCTTGCAGCTGGGATTCTCCTGGCCCGCACCCGGCAATGGAGTATCGATCAGCGCGCCGTCCGAGCTGATCACCATCACGTGCAGCCCCGGAATCGGCAGCACGTCTCCCGGCTTCGGAATGATTCGCTTATACTTTTTCGTCGCCAGCAATTCCTGATAGGCCTTCCAACCCGCCACGGTGGGCGCATCGCCCCGCTCGCGGTTTTCGCCATGGTCAATAAACGTTCCCACCGGAATGCGCGCCGCCAGTTGCGGCACGCCACCGACGTGATCCTCATGAAAATGAGTGATCAGCACGTAATCAATTTTGCTAAGCCCGGCTTTTTTCGCGACCGCCACAATGCGATCCGCATCGCGGCCTTGATTGCCAGCCCAGCCCGTATCAATGAGCAGCGAATGCCCGTCAGGCGTGACGAAGAGAGTCGACTGCCCGCCCTCTACATCCACGAAGTAAACCTGCAGCGATTCCTTGGCTTGGGTTGGCGCCGCGCTGCAAACCGCAGCCGCGATGCAAACCGCTAACACAGCGCCGCCGATGACGCGCGCCATCCGGTGGCCCCATTCGAATCCGAAATTCAATTCAAACTGTGCGATGCGCAACATTTTTCCGGCCTCCGGACTCGCCAATACCAAATCAATCAAAGTTATACCACCATCGAGGCACTGATAATCGTCTCCGCGCCCTCCGGGGTCAAGAACGTTGTTAGCCTCCGCAAATTTGTCGTCGCTCTCAGACGAATCATTTTGCGTTATCATCGTGGCGCTTTCTGGCGATGCCGGCCGCGATTCCAGCCGGATGCACGTGACGACGATTTGCGCTGGGTGGGCGCGGAAAACGGGATACATGAAGAAGCTGCGCAGTCAGGAATGGTTTGGCCGCAAGGATCGCGATGGCTTCATCTACCGTAGCTGGATGAAAAATCAAGGCTGGCCGCAGGACATGTTCGAGGGCCGGCCCGTCATCGGCATCTGCAACACCTGGTCTGAACTCACTCCTTGCAACGGACATTTCCGCGAAATCGCAGAGTGGGTCAAGCGCGGCGTCTGGGAAGCCGGTGGGTTCCCCCTCGAATTTCCCGTGATGTCTCTCGGCGAAGCACTCCTTCGTCCCACGGCCATGCTTTTCCGCAATCTCGCCAGCATGGACGTCGAAGAATCCATCCGCGGCAATCCGATTGATGGCGTCGTGCTGCTCATGGGTTGCGATAAGACGACCCCCTCTCTACTAATGGGGGCGGCCTCCTGTGGCTTGCCAACCATTGGCCTATCCGGCGGACCGATGCTCTCCGGAAAATTTCACGGGCACGACATCGGCTCCGGCACTGGCCTGTGGCAACTGTCGGAAAAAGTTCGCTCCGGCGAGATGAAAATCGAGGAGATGTTCGAAGCCGAAAGTTGCATGCATCGCTCCAAGGGGCACTGCATGACCATGGGTACGGCCTCCACCATGGCCTGCATGGTCGAATCGCTCGGCATGAGCTTGCCCGACAACGCCGCCATTCCCGCCGTGGATGCCCGCCGCCATACGCTCGCGCAGTTGACTGGTCGCCGCATCGTCCAAATGGTTCACGACGATCTGCGTATCTCCCAAATTCTCACTCGCCCGGCCTTCGAGAACGCCATCCGCGCCAATGCCGCGATCGGCGGATCAACCAACGCCGTGATTCATCTGATAGCCATCGCGGGACGCATCGGCGTTCCTCTCGCGCTTGATGACTGGGATCGCATCGGCTCCGCCCTTCCCTGCCTCGTTAATCTCCAGCCTGCCGGCAAATATCTGATGGAAGATTTCTACTATGCGGGTGGACTCCCCGCCGTCCTTCGCGAGTTGAGCCAGGCCGGCGTGCTCGACCGCGACGCGCTAACCGCCAATGGACTCTCGATCGGGGAAAATGTGGCGGACGCGCCCTGCTGGAATCGCGACGTCATTCACGAATTTACAAATCCCTTTAAGCAAAATGCCGGAATCGCCGTGCTTCGCGGCAACCTTGCGCCCGATGGCGCCGTCGTCAAGCCCTCCGCCGCCAGTCCTCAACTGTTGCAGCATCGCGGACGCGCCGTGGTCTTCGAATCCATTGAAGACTTCCACGCTCGCATCGATGACGAATCGCTCGATATCGACGAAAGTTGCATCATGGTCTTGAAAAATTGCGGGCCGCGCGGATATCCTGGCATGCCCGAGACCGGCAACATGCCGCTGCCTCCCAAAGTCCTCCGCAAGGGCATCACCGATATGGTCCGCATTTCCGATGCCCGCATGAGCGGCACGGCCTACGGCACGGTCGTGCTCCATGCTTCCCCGGAAGCTGCGGCCGGAGGCACTCTGGCGCTGGTTCGCTCGGGCGACATGATCACGCTTGATGTGCCTAACCGGATCGTTCGCCTCGAGATTGACGAAAAGGAGCTAGCCGCCCGCCGCGCTCAGTGGATGCCTCCGCCCGTGCCCGCACGCGGTTGGGTGAGGCTTTACGTCCAGCATGTTCTTCAGGCGCATCAGGGAGCGGATCTCGATTTTCTCGTCGGTGCCAGCGGCACGCCCGTGGCCCGCGACTCACACTAGGCGGCGCCGGCGATTCCATAGCTCGTCCGAGCATTTCCTAAGGAGATTTCCTTGTTTCGTTGGCGAATCGCTATTCTGGTCAGTGCCGCCATCGCGATCAGTTACCTCGACCGCCAGACTCTCCCTGTCGCCATTCAGGCGATCGGCAGGGACATCCCGCTTTCCAACGAGCAATTTTCGACTCTGCAATCAGCCTTCTTATTTTCTTACGCCTTCATGTACGTGGGCGGGGGAAAATTAGCGGACTCTCTCGGCACCAAGCTCGGCTTCACCCTCATCATGCTTTTCTGGTCATTTGCCTGCGTAAGTCATGGCTTCGCGCTGGGTTTCGGAATGTTGCTCGCCAGCCGATTTTTGCTGGGCATCGGCGAAGGAGGCGCGTTTCCAGCCGCCACGCGAGTCGTCGCGGAATGGTTCTCGGCCAGGGAACGCTCCACGGCTATGGGCATCATGAACGGCGGCTCGGCCGTCGGTGCCATCGTTGCGCCGCCGTTAATCGCCGTGATTCTTATTTACGCAAACTGGAGATGGATTTTTTTCTGCACGGGCGCGCTCGGATTGCTTTGGACCCTGTGGTGGCGACGCACTTACTTTTCTCCCGGCGAACGCTCTCTGCCCGCCGGCAATGAACGCGCTGCTGCCCAAGTGGTAGCGGAGACCCCCGCCGTCGCCAGAAAAATTCCCTGGCTCGAACTGTTCCGCTATCGCGAGACCTGGGGCCTGGTCTCTGCAAAATTTCTAAGCGACGCCGGATGGTATTTCTATCTTTTCTGGCTGCCGAAATATTTGTACGACGCGCGAGGCTTCAACATCAAAGGCGTCGGCGCCATTGCCTGGATTCCTCACGTTGCCGCGGGAATCGGTTGTCTGGCGGGAGGCTGGTTCTCCAGCTATTTGATGCGGCGCAAATTCTCGCTCGATGCGGCGCGCAAACTGGCGATGGCGCTGTCCGTGATGGTCATGCCGCTCATCCTGCTGGTTCCTCGCGAGCCTGTTTCCTGGGCCATGGTCATTTTTAGCCTGGCCTATTTCGGCCAGCAATCGTGGTCCACCCTGGTAATGACGCTGCCTACCGACCTTTTTCCCAGCAGCGTAGTGGGCGCGGTCGCCGGACTCATTGGCTTCGGCGGAGCCATCGGCGGTATCGTTTTTGGCGAGCTGGTCGGCTACTTGTTGGATCACGGTTTCGGATACGGCCTCGTCTTTCGATTGGTTGGCACGTTTCACGTAATCGCTTTGATCATTATTCTCGTTGTCGTGCGGCGCATCGCGCCTCTCAGGATGCAATCTCAACTCGGCTCGCAAGGAGCGCCATGAAAATTAAGGAGATTCGGACTCGCGTGGTGCGCTGGCGTGGCAAGACGGTTCCCTTGCCTCCTCACTTTTGCACCAATCCAATGGACCTTCTCGCCCTACCGGCGGCTTCCATGCAGACTTTCACCTTCCATGATTGGTTGATCGTCGAAATCTTCACCGACAACGGCCTCAGCGGCATCGGCAACGCCGCTCTCGCTCCGCCCATCACCAAACAGGTAATCGATCTCTATCTCAAACCGCTTCTCATCGGCGCCGACCCGTGGAA
>JBAVQT010000460.1:0-3442 GCA_049694295.1 Candidatus Acidiferrales bacterium | reverse complement strand
TCGTCGCCGCGCTGCGATTACCCCGCGCGCCCCGCGGGCGCATCGTATCAACGCGCCTCGCAATCACTCCAACCTTACAGCAATTCTGCAAGATTATAGAACTTGCGTTCCTTTCGTCAAATTCATTTTCGAGAGGGCAGCTCATTTCTGTCGCTGCCGCTCCATTGCTACTTCTGGGAGCGGCACCGAACCCAGCGGAAAGCGAGCCAGGGAATGCACGCAAGAATCTGTCTTCGGCGCGATCGAAAACGAAAAATTGTCGGCCGAGGTTCTATTTCTGGATCAGGGTAGATTGGGAGGCGACGCACAGCCATGTGGCGTTTTGCTTGATCCAGACATCGGTGAAACGGCCGGAGCGCGCGTAGGGCTTGCCCTTTTCGGATCCGCGCTCGCGGTAGAGGCCGGTCACCACGGCGGCGTCGCCATAGAACTGAACTTTTACGTCCTCGTTGTTCAGCGACATCCCCTGCACTGTCGATTCTTTCGCGCTCTTTATGAACTGCGCTTTATTCATGAAGGAGCCGTCAATATCGGTGTAGACCAGATTGTCGGCCAGGAGCTGATCGAGAGCGTTGCCATCTTTGCGGGCTTCGGCCAGGTTCCATGCGTTTTCGAGCGCCAGGATGGTCCCTTCCTCGTCATTTTTGGGCGCGCTGCTCTGCGCGAACACGAGCAAAGTGCTAGCCAGCAGTAACGCGCATACGGAGATCGCAGTTCTCGCCGCTGCACTATTCATCGCGCCTCCTCGGAAATATTCGTCGCGCGGCAACGCCGCGAACACATTCTAACCCCGTCTTTTGAGCATGACGGCGGTGAATTCGCGGGATTGGCCGCGCGGAACGCTTAACGTCCGCCAGCGCGGGCCGGCAAAGTGCTTCGCGAGCAAAACGATCTGGCCGACGTGCTCGGCAGTGTGGGTGAGTGAGCGCAACATGGCGCTTACGACGGAGTGCGATTCGCCGCGAATCACGACGGTCTTGGCGAGGTCGTCGGGCGAGAGGGAATCGAGCGAATCGAAAAGACAGCGCCAACCGGCCTCCCAGGTTTCGAGGAGCGATTCCCGGGTCTCCGCGGTTTCCGCTACGAATTCCGCGTCGCGATCGCGGCTGGCTTTTTCGCCGTCGCTCGAGAGAAAATCCGTCCAGCGCGATTTCAGGTTTCCGCCCACGTGTTTGACGATCACGCCAATACTGTTGGCTTCTCCATCGAGCGTAGCGAGAAACTCTTGGCTGGAAACTTGCGCCATGGCGCCGTCGGCCAGCGCTTTTTCGCGAAGAAAGCGCTCTTTCGTTTCCTGCAACAATATGTTCGTTGGCATCGCTGTCTTCTGCCTCCTGTCGAAAAATGCGCGGACGCGCACGGATTATTTTTTGTGGCGGCCGGCCCGGCGCTCTTTATCGTAGGTGCCCAGGGCGTGCTCGATTACCGGGTAGGCCGCGGCAGCGGCTTCGATCTGATCCACCTCGACGATTTTTCCTTCGAGCTGTTTGTAATCCTGAAAAAATCGGCGAATCATCAACAAGCGGTGCGGAGGCAGCTCGGAAGCCTCGGTATAGGGGTTGTATTCCGGGTCGGCGGTGGCCACGGCGATAATTTTGTGGTCTTTGTCGCCCGAGTCGATCATGGTCATCAGGCCGATGGTGCGCGCGTGAATCATGGTGAGCGGCGGGACGGCTTGCTGGCAGAGGACCAGGACGTCGAGCGGGTCGTGATCTTCGGCGAGCGTCTGCGGAATGAAGCCGTAATTGGCGGGATAGTAGACGGCGGAATAGAGCACCCGGTCCATGCGAATCATGCCCGTGCGCTTGTCGAGTTCGTATTTCACGTTCGAGCCGAGCGGGATTTCGATCACCGCGTCGAATTCTTGCGGGATTTTGGGGCCGGGGCTGAGATCGTGCCAGGGATGCGTCATGTAAACCTCATTCGCAGAATGCGGAATCACTTCGGATTCTCAGGCGATATTGTATCCGATGCTCGTGCTGGGACGTGGTGGAAAACGGCGGGAGAAATAAGTCAGCGGACGGCGGCTTTGGCCGGCATGGGCGCTGGGGTTGGCATTGTAGCGGGCGCGGCGCTCGGCTGCGACGTGGCGATCGGTTCGCTGATGGCTCCGCCGGCGCCGCACTGGGCGGCCACCAATTGGAAGACGGCGTCATCGAGCAGCGCGCCTCGACGGGATTTCGTGGAACAGACTTGGCTGGCGCTCAGGCCCAGCGCGCCGCGCAGATCGGCGTTGTCGAGAATCGCGTCCTGCAAATTGGCGTCGTTGAGTACCGTGCCTTGAAGATGCGCGCCTTCCAGATTTGCTCCCTGCAAATCGGCCTGGATGAAAATCGCGGTGCTCAATTGCGCCCCCTGGAGATTCGCAGCGTTGAGTTTGCTGGACCATAAGTAGGCTTGCTGCAGATCGGCGTGCTCGAGGTCGGCGGATTCCAGATGCACGTCGCGCAGATCGGCGCGCTCGAGATTGGCGCGAATCATAATGGCGGACGCGAGGTTCGAGCCGTAGAGGCTCGCGCCGTCGAGACGCGCGTCCACGAGAGCCGCACCGACGAGCGAGCTGTAGGATAAATTCGCTTCGCGCATATCGGTGCGTGAGAGGATCGCTCCATCCATGCGCGCGCGGTCGAGATTCGCGTGGCGGAGTTGCGCGCGATCGAGCACCGCCAGGCGGAAATCGGCCTGGCCGAGATCGGAGTTGCGCAGATCGGCCTGCGCCAGGAACGCGCCCTCGAAATCGGCGCGCCAAAGATGGGAATTCGCGAAGAACGCGCCATAGGCCTGGGCCCAGCGGAATTTCGCCTCGTTGAGATGCGCGCCACGGACGGAAGCGACTTGCTCGTCGGCCCCGGTCCAGTTTGGGGGACGCGACGAGATGGAGGCTTCGGTGAGATCTGCGTAAGGGTCGAGGCCGGCGAGCCACAAAACGTTCGGCGCCCAGCGGCGGATGTTCATCGGGCCGTATTGTGGGGCACGAGTGCGGTCGTGCGGGACTCCGGCGATGGTGCCCACCGAAAGGAAGGTGAGAATCACGCCGAGCGCGATCACCAGCGACGTCACGCTCGATTTTCTAAGGCGGGCCAGAATCTTGCCGTCGCTGCGACCGCCGAGCGCCCAACGCTCTTGCACGCGTCCAATGCGCGTGACCGAATAGATCGCTACGCCCGCCGAGCCGACGATGAGCAGTTCTTGCAGCAACGTGCCGTGAATTTCCTGGAGCGTGAGGTAACGCCCCCAAAAGAGCAGCAGCGTGGCGGGCGCCATCCAGTAGGCCAGCAGTTGCATGGCCCACTTCTCGATGAAATGCGAGGTGCCCGCTTCGGGCGTGAGCCAGCGAAAATGACCGCGTGCGAGTCCCATCACGACGCGCGGGCCGTTGGCGCCCAGCACGCGGCCGTCGGGAAAAATGGCTGGCAGCTCGAGGACCGCTTCCCATGTTCGC
>JBAVQT010000459.1:0-4246 GCA_049694295.1 Candidatus Acidiferrales bacterium | reverse complement strand
CGCTGGTCTGCCTCATGCAACAAGACCTCAAGCGCCTGATCGCCTATTCCACCATCGGCCAGATGGGTTTCTGCACCCTCGGCATTTTTGCGCTCACTCCGCTCGGCTTCTACGGCGGCATCATTCAGCAAATTAATCTCGGAATTTCCAGCGCCGCGTTTTTCCTGCTCGCCGGCATTCTTCACCGGCGCCGCCGGTCCCGCCAGATTTCCGATTTCGGCGGGCTCGCCGCGCCCATGCCGAATTTCGCGGCCATCTATGCGATCGTGACGCTCGGCGCGCTGGGCATGCCCCTGCTCGACGGCTTTATCGGCGAGTTCTCTGTTCTGCGCGGCGCTTACGAAGTCCACTGGATCTGGGCAGCCTTCGGATTGCTCGGCGTAATTCTCGCGGCCGCATATTTTCTATGGCTCTATCAACGCATCATGTTCGGCGAAGCGGCCAACCCCGCAAATTCCGCGCACGAAACTCCTCGCGATCTCGACGCGCGCGAATTCGCCACCCTGATTCCGCTGGTCCTGCTGATCGTCTGGATCGGCGTCTATCCCCAGCCCATCTTCCGCGCATTGCACGCGCCCGTAGCGCGCCTGGTCGAGGCCGTGCATCCCGCGTCCTACCACGCTGCGCCGCTGCCGACGCCGCCAGCCGCACTCGCGCCCGCCGCGCGGCCGGAGTCGAAGTAGCATGCCGCCGCTCGACTGGCCCGGAATTCTCAATCAAACGCTGCAGGACTCGTTTTCAATTCTGCCGGAAGCAATTCTGGCTGTTTTCGCGCTGACCATTCTGCTCACGGATTTTCTGCTGCCCGCCAAACAGAAATTCTGGAACGCGCTCACCGCTCTGATCGGCGTGCTCTCGAGCGCGGCGTTTCTCTTCGAGCTGGCCCCGCAGGGCGGCCTGGCTTTCGATCGCTCCATCTCCATCGATCCTTTTTTCATTTTCTTCGCCTTCCTGATTCTCGCTGCCACTTTTCTGGTGATTCTGCTGTCGGTGCGCTATCTCGAAATCCAAGGCGAACAGCGCGGCGAATATTACGCGCTGCTGCTCTTCGCCGCCGTGGGCATCCTGTTCGTGGCTTGCGGCAACGATCTCGTCGTCCTATTCGTCGCCCTCGAGGCCATGGCCATCAGTTTTTACGCTCTCGCCGGATTTCTGCGCGGCGACCGCCGCTCGAACGAAGCCGCCCTGAAATTCGTGCTGATGGGCGCATTCAGCTCGGCCATTCTGGCTTACGGCTTTTCGATTCTCTACGGTCTCTCCGGCTCCACGAATCTCGCCGTCATCGCCCAGCGCCTCGCCGAGCGGCAGATGCAAATCGCCGGCTGGGACCCTCTCGCTACGCTTGCGCTGGTCACGGTCGCGGCAGGTGCGCTCTTTAAAATGGCGGCCGCGCCATTTCATCAATGGGCGCCGGATGTTTACCAGGGTGCGCCAACTTCGATCTCGGCTTACGTCAGCGTCGCATCGCTGGCCGCTGGCTTCGCGCTGCTGCTGCGGCTGCTGCTCACGGTTTTCTGGCCGGTGCGCGTCGAGTGGGTGGCCATCCTCTCGGCCGTCGCCGTCATTTCCATGATCCTCGGAACGCTCGCGGCCCTGCAGCAGTCCAACGTGAAGCGCTTGCTGGCCTATTCCTCGATCGCGCAGGCGGGCTACATTTTGCTGGGCGTGGTAGCGGCCGTGAATCCTGACGGCTCATTCAACGCAGCGGGGCTGTGCGCGGCGGCGTTCTATCTCTTCGTCTATGCGTTTTTCAATATCGGAGCGTTCGCCATCATCGCGCTGTTGCAGCGCAAAGGGTCCATCGGCGACGAGATTGACGATTTGAATGGTCTCGCGCAGCGCCACCCGGCCGCCGCTATCCTCATGCTGATTTTTCTCCTTTCACTCGCGGGCGCGCCGCCCACGGCAGGATTTCTCGCCAAACTTTTCATCTTTTGGACCTTGATCGGCACGGGACATTACGCTCTGGCCGCGCTCGGCGTGCTGTGCATTCTTCCTGCCGCCTATTTTTACTTCCGCATGATCGCGGCGATGTGGATGCGCCAGCCCGACCCGGATTCGCAGCCAGATCGCGACCTGCGCGCCGAACTCGCTCCGCCTCCCGCATTTACGCGAGCGCAGCGACTTGCGTTCGGCGCCATGGCGCTGGTCACCCTGGCCGCGGGCATTTTGCCCGAGCAGTTTCTGCGCCTCGCCAATTATTCACTCTTGTATCCCTTTCGGAACTAAAATAGCGGTCCAATGTCTTCCCAGGATCCAACACCAGGAAAGAATTCGAGCAGCGCCGCGAAGCAGATCGCGCTCGCTCTCGAATTGCCATTCATGCTGGTTGGTCCCGTCTTGCTCGGCGGCGCCATCGGCTACGGCCTGGACCGCTGGCTGCACACCAAGCCGATCCTGATGATCGTGCTCGGAATCATCGGCGTCGCCATCGGCATTCGCGATGCGCTGAAAATTGCCGGCGCGGGAGACGAATAAATCCGTGAACGATTCGGACCACGCGGTCGCCGAGAGGCGCATCGAGAGTTTCGTCATCGGCAGCGGCGTCGCCATCGCAATAGCCGCCGCACTGGGCTGGGGATTTCGCGCCGCGGAGAGCGCCGCCCTCGGCGCAGCCCTGTCCTGGCTCAATTTCCGATGGCTTCGCCATGGCGCCGCGGGAGTGATGCGCCTGGGGCTGGCCCAGGCCGGCGCGCAGGTGGTCAGGGTGCCCAGGACAATACACGCTAAGTTCTTTGGACGCATAGCATTGCTGGTACTAGCCGTCTGTGCTATTCTCATCTGGATGCGTTTGCCTGCCGTCGCCCTGCTGTGCGGGCTTTCGGCGGTGTTTCCGGCAATTTTGCTTGAGTTGGGCTACGAATTGATTCACGGCGCCCACCGCTCAGGCGTCTAGTCTTTGTCTTTCCGCGACATCACAAAATCTCGATTGCACGGAATCTTTTAGGGAGTTCCATGGGCGAAGAGAGTCTACTGCCGGTAACAAAACTGGTGAACTACTTGCTGGCCAAGCCGGCCTTGGCGCTGCTCGCTCTGCTCCATATCCGGCCCATCAACCCGGCCTATCCGATATCGAATGCTTTTTCCATGGAGTTGGTCGTTTTTCTCTTTGCCATTGTTTTCTTTTCCTGGCTCCGCCCGCGTCTTTCGGCGGATCGCCCCGGCGCGACGCAGCAATCCGCCGAATTCCTGCTCACCAATCCCATGGGTGTCGGCGTCAAGGATCTCGTGGATGACATCGTGGGCCACGGCGCGGAGCGTCACATCCCCCTGATGGGCTCCATCGGAATTTTTATTTTGCTCGCCAATCTGGCCGCCCTGGTACCCGGTTTCTCCTCGCCCACCGCCGAAAAATCCGTTCCGCTCGGTTGCGCGGTGGTGGTATTTCTTTATTACAACCTGATCGGCATCTCCAAGCATGGTCCGATCGCTTACGGTAAAACTCTGATGGGCCCGGTCAAGGCGATTTCACCTCTGATGGTTCTCATCGAAACGATCAGCCATCTTGCCCGCCTGCTCTCGCTCACCGTTCGTCTCTGGGCCAACATGATGGTTGGCGAAATGTTGTACGTCTCGTTTCTGGGCCTCTCGATTTCGTTGTTCTATTTTCTCGGCCATCTGAATCGGGTAGGATACATTTCCGCGATTGTTCCGGTGGGAGTTCCGTTTGTACTCATCATCTTCCACATCTTCGAAGCGGTCTTACAGGCATTCATATTCACGATTTTGTCCATCGTGTATCTCGGCATGGCAGTTTCGGAAGAACACTAATCCGGTATCATCGCTGCTGCAGTGTGAGTCCGGTCGTCTCCCAAGGCTTCCGGAAACCACCTCCTGGCGGCAATCTGACAGAGAAGAGGAAAAATATGACTCGGAAAGCTGCCTGGATTTTGCTTGCAATGGTTGTGCTGTTGGTTATGGCCCCCGTGACGTTTGCGCAAGCGCCGGGGGCAGTGGCTCCTGCAGGAGGGGTCAATTGGGTGGGCGTGGCTGCCGCGATCGCGTTGGGCATCACGGCGGCGGCCTGTGGTATCGGCCAGGGTAAGGCCACCGCAGCGGCCTGCGAGGGAATTGCGCGAAATCCGGGCGCCGGCGGCCCAATCCGAATCGCTTTCATCATTGGCGTCGCGCTGATCGAATCCCTCACGCTGTATGCGCTGGTGATCGTTCTGATCGAGATTTTCAGCAAGTAAGATTTGCTGTCAGATGTATCTGGCCCAAGAGCTCGCGACCTGCGAGCTCTTGG
>JBAVQT010000458.1:0-1536 GCA_049694295.1 Candidatus Acidiferrales bacterium | reverse complement strand
GTAGGAAGTCAATTCACGCGCGCCGCTCGTTGCGCTACTGGTCGTTCCGCTTGTCGTGCTGCTCATGCTCCGGGGTCCTTTCGTCCGTCTTGATTCATTCTGTTTCGTGCAGTCCAGTTCGCAAAACTAGACCGTTGCTTTCGCGGGGGCGCAAACTTCGGCGAGCGATTCTTCGAACGCGCGCAGCGCCGTATCAATTTGCGTCTTGCTGATCACTAGAGGCGGCTGAAATCTCACCACGTTGCCGTAGACGCCCCCCACGCCGATCAGCACGCCTCTTTTCAGGCAGCCTTCCCGCATCGCTTCGGCCTGCGCGGCCGCCGGAGTCAGCTTGGCGTCGGTTACCAGCTCCACGCCGATCATCAGCCCCAGCCCGCGCACGTCGCCGATCAGCGGATACCGTTCCTGCATCGCTCGCAGCCGCTCCACCGCATACTTTCCTGTTTCGCGCGCCTTCGCGGGCAGCTCTTCCTGCTCGAGCACGTCGATATTGGCGAGCGCCGCCGCGCAACATACCGGATTGCCGCCAAACGTGGAAAGATGATCGCCCGGCTGGAACGCCGCTGCGATCTCGTCTCGCGTGGTGAAGGCGCCCAGCGGAAATCCGTCCGCGATACCTTTGGCGGTGACCAGAATGTCGGGCTCGACTCCGAAATGTTCGATCGCAAACATCGCGCCGGTCCGCCCGAATCCCGACTGCACCTCGTCCGCGACGAAAAGAATTTTGTGCCGGTCGAGCACTTTCTTGATCTCCAGAAAATAATCGGGCGGCGGCACGATGATTCCGCCTTCGCCCATCACCGGCTCGGCCAGAAATGCCGCTACGTCTCCGGCCGTCGCAAACCGAATAATCTCTTCGAGCGACCGCGCGCATTCTTCGCCCGTGGCTGCCCGCGAACGATATGGATACGGCGCGGGCGCAAACGCGATTCCCGGCGCGTAGGGGCCGCCGCGTTTTTTGCGCCCCGAATTTCCGGTGACGCTCAGCGCCCCCCAGGTACGTCCGTGAAAGCTTCCTTGCAGCGCGATAATTTCGTGCTTGCCGGTGTAAAGACGCGCCAGCTTCAGCGCGCCTTCGATGGCCTCGGCGCCGCTATTGGCGAAGAAGCTCTTCTTCAGGCGTCCCGGCGTAATCTGAGCCATTTTTTCCGCCAGATCCGCGGTCGGCTGGCTGTAGTAGACGTAGGAGCAGCAGTGCACCAGCTTTTCCATCTGCGCGCGCGCCGCCGCGACCACGGCGGGATGGTTGTGTCCCGCGTTCACCACGGATATTCCAGCGAAACAGTCAACGTACTCGCGCCCATCCGCGCCGGTCACCACCGCGCCCAGCGCTCGCTCGACCACTACGGGTTGCAGCGACTTCACAAAGCTGGTAATCACGTAATCGCGATATTTTTCCACCGTGCGCTTCGCCGCCGCTCCGCCATTCTGGCCGCTCGTCCGATCCATAGTTCGCTCTCCTCGTCGCCGCGCTGCGATTACTCCGCGCTCCCCGCGGGCGCATGGTATGAACCCGCCTCGCAATCACTCCAACCT
>JBAVQT010000457.1:0-4287 GCA_049694295.1 Candidatus Acidiferrales bacterium | reverse complement strand
CCGAAACGCTTCGGAGAGCGCGCGCGGAGACCACCGCGCGGCGCCTGCGTGCGGACGGTTCGATCGAAGAGGTGGCGGGATCGAAGCTGCGAACGGGCGACTTGGTTAAGGTGACCGCCGGCGAATTCGTGCCCGGCGACGGTGAAGTGGTGGAGGGCGTCGCGTCGGTGGACGAATCGGCGATAACCGGTGAGTCCGCGCCCGTAATTCGGGAGTCGGGCGGCGATCGATCGGCGGTGACGGGCGGCACGCGCGTGCTGTCCGATGAGATCACCGTGAAGATCACATCGAATCCGGGCGAAACGTTTCTCGACCGCATGATCAAGCTCGTCGAAGGTGCATCGCGGCAGAAAACTCCCAACGAGATCGCGCTGAATATTTTGTTGTCGGGGCTGACCATTATTTTCCTGTTGGCGGTGGTCACGCTGCAACCCATGGCGATCTATTCCGGATCGCCGCAATCCGTTTTCGTGTTGACGGCCCTGCTGGTGTGCCTGATTCCCACCACCATCGGCGGACTGCTTTCCGCAATTGGAATCGCCGGAATGGACCGCGTAGTCCAGCGAAACGTGCTGGCGATGTCGGGGCGAGCGGTGGAAGCCGCAGGCGATGTGGACACGCTGCTGCTCGACAAGACGGGGACAATCACGCTGGGCAACCGGCGAGCGACCGAACTGATTCCCTCACCGGGCGTGACGGAAACGGACCTGGCCGACGCGGCGCAACTGGCCTCGCTAGCGGATGAGACGCCGGAGGGGCGCTCGATCGTGGTGCTGGCGAAAGAAAAATACGGATTGCGCGGACGCGAACTTTCGGGCGCCGCCGCTACATTCATTCCCTTCTCCGCGCAAACGCGAATGTCTGGCGTGGACCTCGACGGCCGCGAAATCCGCAAGGGGGCGCAGGACGCGATCGCTCAGTATGCGGCGCAAGGCGGAAACAAAGTGCCGGCGGAAACCGAAGAAGCTGTGAAAGCGATCTCGAACGCCGGCGGAACGCCCCTGCTGGTGGCGGAAGACCGTCGCGTGCTCGGCGTGGTGCACCTGAAAGACATCGTGAAGGGCGGAATGCGGGAGCGCTTCGTGCAATTGCGCGCGATGGGAATTCGCACTGTGATGATCACGGGTGACAATCCGCTGACGGCGGCCGCGATTGCGCGCGAAGCGGGCGTGGACGATTTTCTGGCGCAGGCTAAGCCCGAAGACAAGCTGGCGCTGATCCGCCGCGAGCAGGCCAAGGGAAAACTTGTGGCTATGACCGGCGACGGTACGAACGACGCGCCGGCGCTGGCTCAGGCGGACGTGGGCCTGGCCATGAATGCCGGCACGCAGGCGGCGAAAGAGGCCGGAAACATGGTGGACCTGGACTCGAATCCCACGAAATTGATCGAGGTCGTGGAGATCGGCAAGCAACTGCTGATCACGCGCGGCGCGCTGACCACTTTTTCGGTGGCCAATGACGTGGCCAAATATTTCGCAATCATCCCGGCAATGTTCGCCGGAGCGCTGCCGGCGCTCGGCGTGTTGAACGTCATGGGGCTGAAAACACCGGAGTCGGCCGTGCTTTCGGCAGTGATTTTCAATGCGCTGATCATTATCGCGCTGGTGCCGCTGGCGCTGCGCGGAGTGCGGTACCGGCCCATGGGTGCGGAGGCGCTGCTGCGAAGCAATTTATTGATTTACGGGCTAGGCGGACTCATCGCTCCGTTCATTGGAATCAAGTTGATCGATCTGATCATTACGCATATCGGGCTGGCGTGAGGGAACCGTGAAGAAGAACTTCTTGATTTCAGTTTGGATGACGCTGGCGACTACGCTGCTCCTGGGGATCATGTATCCCCTGGCCGTGACGGTGCTGGCGCAATGGATATTCCCGCGGCAAGCCAACGGAGAGCTGATTTACCGCAACGGCGTGCTGGCCGGATCGGCCCTTATCGGACAGCCTTTCTCAGCGCCGGGATATTTTCGGTCGCGGCCATCGGCGGCAGGGTCGGCTGGATACGATCCCATGCAATCCGGCGGATCGAACCTCGGACCGACGAACGCCGCGCTGCTGGCGCGCGTAGCCGCCGATGTGCAAAAAGCCCAGGCGGAAAATCCCGGCGTGCCGGTGCCAGCCGACCTGGTGACGACTTCGGGCTCGGGGCTCGATCCCGATATTTCTCCCGCGGCAGCGGATTTTCAGGTGCCGCGAGTGGCCCGCGAGCGCGGGATGAGCGAAGCCGCCGTGCGAGCGGTCGTGGCGCGGCATACGCTGGGCAGGCAGGCGGGATTTTTCGGCGAGCCTCGCGTAAACGTGCTGCAGCTCAATCTGGATCTGGATGAAACGCACCCGATGCATTGATCGGAACTGATCGCGCTGAGGGGGTAACGCAAGGTCACTCGGAATCTATTTTCCCGAACGAGTGCGATGCTGCTTTTCCGGCGGAGCCTCGAAACGATAGCCGATCCAGGGTTCGGTGTGGATGTAGCGCGGCCGCCGAGGATTGGGCTCAATTTTTTTTCGCAACTGATTGATGAAGACGCGCAAATATTCCGCTTCCTCGCCGTAATCGGGCCCCCAGACGGATTGCAGCAGGCGGCGGTGAGTGAGAGCCTTCCCCCGATTGGTTACCAATTGGCGCAGCAGCTCAAACTCCTTGGGGGTGAGGCGTACTGCTTCGCCGCGGACCAGAACGGCGCGCTTTTCAAAATCAATTTTCAAGTCTCCTGAAGAAAACGGTGGAAGCGATTCCGACGGCGCGGCCCGGCGCAACGCGGCGCGGACGCGCGCCAGCAGTTCTTCGACGCCAAACGGTTTGACCACGTAGTCGTCGGCGCCGGCATCCAGAGCCTGCACTTTGTCGCGCTCGGAATTGCGCACGGTGAGCATGATGATGGGAACGTCGCTCGTGGTGCGGATTTCACGGCAGGTTTCCAGCCCGGAAAGGCCGGGCATATTGAGGTCGAGAAGAATCAAGTCGGCGCGATTTTTGCGAAGCGCTTCGAGCGCTTCGTCGCCGGACTTGCTCTCGATAACCGTGTAACCGTGAGACGCCAAAGTGGTGCGAAGCACGCGCCGGATTTGCGGTTCGTCGTCAACCACCAGAATAGCGCCGCTGTTCACGGGCGGCTCGCGCGCGGATCATTCACCGGCAGCGTGAAGGAGAAGACGGAACCGCTGCCGAGCTGGCTGGTGAGGCTGAGCGAGCCGCCGTGAGCCAGCACGATGGCTTTGGCGATCGGCAACCCCATTCCAGTGCCTTGCACGGTAAGACGTTGGTCGCGGCCGCGGTAGAATTTTTCGAAAATTAGCGTTTGTTCGAGGTCGTCAATTCCCGCGCCGCGATCGGCAATGCTGGTCACGACGAAATCTCCGGCGCGTTCGGCGGAAATGGTGATGGGCTCGCCCGGAGAAGAATATTGGTTGGCGTTCTCGACGAGATGGACGACGACATCCTTGATGCGCGAGAAGTCCACGCGGACTGGCGGCAGTTCGCCGGGCGCCGTAATAGTGAGCGGGCGATCGCTGAGTGAAGTCCTGAGATCCTTCAGCGCGGCTTCAATGATATCTCGAATGGAATGCGGCCCGAGTTCGAGCTCCACTTCGCCGGCATCCAGACGGGCCATTTCGGCGACCTCGCCGACCAGACGGTTCAGACGGTCCGTCTCTTCGTTGATGATGGTCAGGAATTCGCGCTTGGCCGGTTCGTCCAGCGCGGGATTGGACAGCAGGTTGGAGACTGACGCCTTGATGGAAGTCAGCGGCGTGCGGAGATTATGCGTGACTGAGTCGAGCAGCGCGGTGCGCAGGCGCTCGCTTTCGCGCGTGGCTTCGGTGAGGCCGAGCTGTTCGACGGCGCGGGCGCGCTCCATGGCGATAGCGATGAGCGTGCCGATGGCTTCGAGAGTCTGGCGAGAGAGTATTGGACCGGAAATCCCCAGGCTGCCGATCGGGCGTAGGCCGAGACGCACCGGAGCGAAGCTGAGGCTTGCTTCTGCGTCGGTTACTGGCTCTTCGCGCGCGACGATGCTCTTCAGGCGCTCGATATCGAGCTGCGGAATGGAAGGGCCGGAGCGATAAACTTTCTGCTTGTCGGCCAGCAACAGCGCGGCGGCGCCGACCTCAAATGTCTCCACAATCTGGGCGGGAATGCGATTGAGAAGCTGGATGACGTTGCCGGATTCGAGAAGACTTCGTGAAAAAGTGTAGAGGCGCTCCACTTCGCGGCGACCTGAGGAAGCGGCCGCGGCCTGCTTGCGGGCGCGCGCGGAAAGATGGCTGCCGAGCACGGAAACCACTAGAAAG